>JAGLOF010000099.1 GCA_023139105.1 bacterium | reverse complement strand
CATCAGGGGATGACAAATTGGTTAAAGGTTTTTTTCAACACTCTCTTCGGGGTAACTTCTAACCTGCTTTATTCATAAATTTTTTAATTTGACCACGGAGTGCATTGCCTTTATATAATGCGTATGTAATTCGGAGAAAATACAACAGAATCCTTTGTGTACCGGTTACCATCTCTTTCTTTGAAAAAAAACACCACCGAAAACACTAAATACAATGAAAAAAATCAAACTACCTGGCCAATACAATAGCCTGTTTTTCCCGATGCACAAATCCCGAACCAATGCAGATATACTCAACATAAAGAACATACAAACCCGTAGACAATGGCTGCCCATATTCATCATTACCGTCCCAATAGAAGATAATATTACTACCACAATCCCGGCCATATGCTAATGATTTTACTTTCCGGCCTGTCAACAAATAAATAAAAACAGAAATCCTGTTATCATAAGTAGGCATATTGAGCGCAATTTTCATAAAATCACCATTATTCCCCGGAGAGAATGGCTGCGGTTCTATTAAGATATTAAACTTTCTGACATTTAGAGCTAATGAAACACTATTTGTATAACCCGGCGTTCCACCCGGACAACGGGCATCAGCCCAGTTTCCTACGCCATTGTCTCCTTTAATTCTTATTTTCTCATCGGAATATCCCGGACGATTACCCGGTGTTGTGAGATATTCATCTACAAGATTACCGTTTTGATCGTATAGCACAATCCTCTCAGCCCGTGTATTAGAGAGTCCCCGGCTGCCAAAAGAAGTGCCATCGATATATAGATAAAGAGCCTGTGAAGGAACAAGATCATCATATATTTTCACAGAAGAGATGTAATCATTATCAAAAATAATTGCATACTGTCCGGGATCCAGCTCAAGATTTTCTGCATCGGAGATAAGTATATTATTAATGTCACCATCACCCAGAGACCAATTATCAAGACAATATACATCTTCGCTTAGATTGTAAATTTCTATAAATTCATCAGTGTTTTCAGAAGATGCCGGATCAAACATCACCTCAGTGATGACAATCTGTGCCATTAGCTCTGATGCTGAATATGAACAAGTGTCAAGTATTATAAATACTAATATGATTAAAAATATTCGATTAATAGTTACTCCCAGCTTTAAAAATATAAATTCCAATATCTAATAGCCAAATCACAAACAACAGCAAATTCCATTCAGATTAAACCTTTTGTGGCTCCTCTTTGCGACCATTGCGTTTCGAGTGCGAGCCTTGCAACGGATCTTTATTAAAAACAATTCTGGCTTAGAATAAATGTGCATACACTATTCAATCAGACCTAAAATAATTTCAGCTATTCTTGGGCCAATACCAGGCACCTCTGTCAGCTTCCGCACATCGGCGTTGACAATTGCCTTGATACTGCCAAAATGATCTATCAACTGTTCAGCTTTGTTGCGGCCTATTCCGGGGAAACCCTGCAATATATACAATTGCCGTCTTCGTTTTCTTCTTGGGCGATAACCTCTACGAGTTACAGAATGCCCAATACTTTGTTGTAACTGACCAGCTGCATAGATCATTAGTCTGACGCTCTCTTCCGGATTCATCGACCTTAAAACCGGTATACCAAATGTCAGACTTAATGAAATTAACGCCCCCTGCATTGCTTCACGCGAAACACCAGTCGACTCTAAATCAGATGACGTCCCCTCTAATATTATGGCACTCTGTCCGGCAACTGCAGCAAGACAACGCGCCTGCCTGAAGAGACGCCCATCAATGATCGATACGCAGAAATCATGAAAAGTTTTCCTCTCGAAGAGCAACCTGCCATTGATCCTGTAGTCGCCAACATATAACCTTCTCACCTCAAGGTCGATATTATCGGCGTCTCTCATAATATCGAGAACGCCGCTCCCTCTCTCCCTGTCATCAGCCACAACTACTATACTATGATTTTGTGGGGCCATGATATTCATCGTGGAATGCCAAGAGAAATCATTGCCTTTCTACTGCAACCACTCAATTGACCTTTAAAACCTTGATTGTTCCAAAAATTTCAGAACCGCTTCTCAAACTGCAAAAATATACACCTCCCGATACAGGCATTCCGGCATCATCGCAACCAGGCCATGCAATCTCATGCACCTTGGCGTGGATGACAAGATCTTCACTACTATAAACTACCTGACCCCGGATATTATGTACAGTCATTTGAACTAACTTACCCACATCCGAGTCTCCTGCCCGGAGACTGATAATTGTTGCCGGATTAAAGGGATTGGGATAGGCTCCGTTTAATTTAATTGATACGGGTGCTCCTGATTCAAAAACAGCATTAATCATCAAAGGGCCGATGATAATACTCTCGCCCTGAGGATTAACCTCAGTCACACGATAATAGTAAATACCACTCCTCTCAAGGGTTTCATCATCATATGAATATTCCCCACCAAAGGAACTACATCCTTCAGCCCTGATCATATCAGGTGTTATCTTGATAAAATTCTTATCCGGACATTCGGAGCGCCATATATTGAAACCCAGGCAATCCAACTCTGCCTGTGTCTCCCATTTCAACCTGACACAAATTTTATTTACAGAAATGGAATGAGATAATCCTGATACAGCCAGAGATTGATCGGCATATACCTTGAATGAAAGATCATTACTTACAGTAGTCCATTCACCCGGTGTATCCGAACGCTCCTGCTTATGATAACCTTTAGCATATGTATTTGATGAAGAACGACACCAACAATAGGCATTATTTGCCGTTTGTTCCGGAATGCTGGCCATAATCCAATATTTATTTCCACTACCCCTGGCAAGAGAAACACTTTCAAAATCTACATAATTCCACTGTCCCAATACAGGTGAAAAACTTTTCTCAGTGCCGGCAACCAAATCCAGCGGAACATTCCCGCTGCCATTTGTATACACAGCTATTGTAATATCATCTACAGGATTTCCATGATCAGAAGACCTTAAAAGTATACCAACTCCGGTAATTGTACTAACGCCTTCACCATCCAGATAAAACTGCTGTGCCTGTTTGTAGTGCTTTTCAGTAGATTGGCCGATATAACTGCTCGAAGCATCGGATTCATGAGATTCAATTACATTTCCGGATGGCGGTGTTGTGGCTGCCCATAATGCCAGTGCCGGTAAAATCACGAAAGCGAATCTACATCTATTTGTTCTCATACTACCTCCTTTAAAAGGTTTAATTGATTTGCACTTCATAGTCTTAATTCCAATGCAAGATTAATACATTATTTATTGCAATTCAAGTAAAGATGATTCACAATTAGGTTCACAAACCACCTGCTAACGATGGCCCATTATTTGCAGTTAAGTATGACGTTGAGGCATAGATTAGAAATAGCTTAAAAATAAATTTAATATCATTAAAAATCGAGCTTTGCATTACAGATTGAAAGCAATAAGCAATTAATAACTATTTATTAAAATTTTAAAGAGAGATCTTGCATGACTACCCTGGCACCATTCCATATTGACAATGCAACATTCCTCCGGGAACACTGCACACTACCTGCACTGCCACAGGCTGTCACACAAATTCAGAGCATTCTTAATAGCGACAATATAAGTGTCAGTCGTGTTGCCGGCCTTATTTCCAAAGACCCGAGTCTGGTAGCACAAGTTCTGAAAATTGTGAATTCAGCTTATTATAGTCTGCCTCGGGAAATCTCAGATGTAAATCTCGCTGTAGGATTTTTAGGTATTAACGAGACCTATCGTATTGTTCTCTCAATCTCTGTTGTAAATTCTATCGGCAATGATGACAGGGCTGCATTAAGTGCTATTTGGGACCATTCCGTATACACTGCACTCTCTGCAAAATATTTAAAGCAGAGCTATGAACCACTTATGAGTCATGGTGAATTATGGGCAGCTGCAATTCTGCATGATATTGGCAAACTGGTTTATATAAAATTTTTTCCTGAACACTTTCAGGTAATTCTTGATACTATATCAAAAACCGGTTGCCTGTTTCATGAGGCAGAAAAAAGTCTTGGTTATACACCAAGTGCGGAGCTCGGCGCTCTTCTCTCTGATCATTGGAGATTACCTCAGAAAGTTAAATTCACATGTAAATATCACGATCTGATCTTCCTGAATAAATTGGATGCAGAAAATCCGGATCATGCTTTCCCCAGAATAGTATCCATTGCAAATATGATGACATTGCTGGCCACAAATGGATTGTCTAAAGAAAAAAAGGAGTCTATTAAAGAAACAATTTGCAAGATATTGAAAATTGACGAAACAGAATTTTTAGTTCATATGGGTGCAATTTATGATTTAAAAGATGAGGTTGCCAAGATGAGATTATAAAGAAATTGTCGTAAAAATATAAATTAGCTATCTTTCATGCAATTACGGTTCAAATAATAAATTAACCAGGCAAAGGCAGCCAAGATTGTGTTTTCCAAGACTTTCAGAATGCCTATTGATCCCTGCCCTTCCAAATGATAACAACCACAAGAGACATTCAGGCCTCTGACCAGAGCCTGTAACACCATTATTAAAAACAGAGAAAACAACAAAGCCGTTAAAAATGATATCAATCTGCGCCATTGCCCCGATATTAAAAAAATGCCTGTTAATAATTCCCCCATTGGCAAAAAAGTAGCCGTCCATCTGGAAAGTTTCGGCCCGATTATATCATATTGAGAAATTATTATAGCAAATTGAAAACAATTTGAAAGTTTAATGACAGCAGCATAGATCAACAATCCGCCTAATAACCAGCGAATTAACATTTCCATATATACCCGCCACGATCCCACTCTCATTGCAGTGCTGCACTTTCTGATGGCAGGCCATTTTTTATCCAGTCAGTGAACCCATTCCTTAAAAAAGATACATTGATTGATATTGACGTATTTTTAAACGCCTGAACCACCAGGTGCGCCTTATGTGAATGAACGCCCGCATCATATATAATCACCGTATCTGTCAGCATAGTAGGTATACTGTAATTGAAAAATGATGAGAATGGATGTGAATCGGCACCGGGAATATGGCTGATTTGATAATCAGCCATGGGACGAATATCAATAAAAGTACTATTTCCCCGGCTCCAGCAACGAAAAACAGCTTCCGTACTCATGGGCCGCCAGGCAGCGGCTCTGGCCTCACCGGGAATTGACAAGCGCAACATTCGCCATTTTATTCCATTGGGGTGTATTTGATTCCAAAGCAACCCCAATACAATACTTGCAACCAGCAGAATTGCAACCTTATGCAGAGTATTTTCTTTTTTTATCTGTTTGTCCAACCGGCCACGCGATAGTTAAACTCATATGCCATGGCTCCGCTCCAATTTTCACTATATACGGATTTATATCTCGTTCCATCTACAGGCCCAACCGGCTTCCCATATGTATAGAACCAATTAATAATGGGACTGCCTGTAAAACCAAGTGCAATCCAGTATCGTCCCGGTTTTAATTTTGGAGCTTCTTTTGAAAAGTCAAAATCTACCCAATCATAACCGGGGCCAAAGGGTAAATCACCTAGATCTTTAATAGAACTGGCTGCCAGCACTTCTCCGGGCTTGCCATTGATATCTGTCTTAAGTTCCAGCCACAACTGTCCTGATCCTCCAAATTTATGCAGTGCCAGACCCAGCTTTATCAATTTAAATGGCTTCTCTAATATAAAAACTTGTGCATATTGCGTCATCTTTGTGGTAACATATTCAGCGGTCTCAACCAGGAAATTCTTTTTAAGAACTATATCCTCAGATCCTGCTACATGCTCTTCACCTCTGGTCTCCCAAAATGACTGCTGCCTGGGGAATTGTAAATTCCCGAATAGCCAGGCCTTATCCAGTTTCAACTGTTCAACCGGTATAACAGGCACTACAACAGGAGGTGGGGGCGGAGTAACTATGACAGGTGTAAGCAAACTTGTAACTCTGGGAGAGAGCAGCATTGATCGTGGACCATATTTTTGCTTTGTCAGGCTCAAATTGACTTCATCTTCCGGGAATTCCGCCTCAATTACCTCACGAAACTGCGGGCGGCCCTGTACACTTTTATGCTGCCTGAACCTTACCATTCCATCATTGACAGTCTCATTGTTATCAACGCCAACTTCAATTCGTAAAAACCTGTTTGAGACAAAAAGTTCTGTCTGCTGCGGATCAAAAGGCACCCAATTCAGATCAGGAAAATAGACTTCGATCCAGGAATGCCTTCCCTGGCCCATCTTAAAGGTAAATTCACCTTCTGTAGAACGTGTGGTAAAGGGTTGATTCAATGTGATACCGTTGACAATTCTTACTGGAATACCAACAATGCGCATCATTGCAGCAGCAAGATGAGAAAAATTTTGACAATTCCCTCTTCCCTTTTCAAAAGTAAACACAGCATCATACTGAGCCGGAGGAGTTACATATCTGACATTATCTACAATCCAACTGAGAATATGCTGCACAGCATCATACTGATTGCCGGCGTTCTCAACAAGATGCCTGACCGTATCAATTATGGCCGCATGATTTGACTGTACCTGGGCAGTAGGGGCAAGATAATCATCAAATTCTTTTGGAAATTTTTCAACAGGGAATGGGGCGTTTGATTCAATAGAAGCCAGATGTGTACGAGTTCTTGCACGCATATCCAGCACAGCTTCTACGCGATTCTCTGCTTTTTTCCAGATTAATTCAATAATTTTATTGCCACGTAAATCCAGATGCTCTTTACGATTTGATGGCTCAGGTGTTGCAGAAAGATGAAAATCATCTACTTCCTGGGAATATGTAATAGAGTGGAATGATGATGGAACGACAAAACGCATCTTCAAGTCCCTGGTCTTACCGGCTGGGACTAAAGATTGTGTTAAACGATAATTAATTTTGGAGCTTTGCACTCCCTCAATTATATAATTTTCACTTCTGCCGACCTGCAAAGCCGTAAAGGATATTAATATTCCCCAGAGCCATAATTTCCTACTCTTCATGATCTCCCTCCGTAATCATAATGAATTAAAAAACCGAGACCTTAAGATACTTCTTGGGATTCCTCTTTACGTCTACAATTAAGGAATCAATTCTGGAAACGGTTATTACCATATTATTATAGAGTGCTGCATCACGCATTAGTCTTCCGGAAGTGCCGGTAGAGTCTGTTAATTGGCTGGCCAGATGCTTCAATTCATAGAGAGTGCTATCCAGCTGATATGTCATGGTATTCATGCCAGCCAACAAAGAGGCGATTCGAACCGTTGTTGAATCTCGTTCCAATTGCATCAAAAAATTATCCAGACGAGCCAGACTCCGTTTGACACTGCCACGATTCTCATCTACTGCAGCAGCAGCAGATTCAACAGCAGCATCCAATCTAGTCACCAGAGTCTTTACAGGTACTTCATTGGCCAATTGATGAATACGCATAAAAACCGAATCTACACGAGTCAACACATTATCCACTTTCAGCATGAGCAACATCATATCCGAACGTGTTGTCCCCCAAAATATCTTCGTTAAGTCAGCAGATTCTCCTACTGTTCCGGGGAAGAGTGTCAACATCTTACCACCCATCATTTCACGATCCTCAACGCAAACCTTAAGATCCTTATAGAGATTGACATCTTTTTTTATCCACAACTTTACTTCAACATAATCAGAATAGAGATCAATTTCCTGGACTTCACCTTTTTTCATGCCGCGAATCATTACCGGATCTCCCGCTTCCAATCCGCGAACATCAGTAAAGTGCGCTGTAATTTCCTGACGTGCATCAAAGATCTTGAGCCCTTTACCCCAGATCAATCCCAACACCAATAAAACAAGACCTATGACAACCACGGCACCTACTATTATCTCCGTCCGCTTTTCAGCGTCCATCAATATCCTCCATTGTCTCCAATACACAAACTTTACGTTTTTTCATAACTTAAATAATCTCACCAATCAGTTAATATTCACTCTTGACAGAAGCATTGACCTCCGGTCGGCGTGAAGAGTTCAGGAGAGATAATTTTTTTCACCCTCCCGGGACGACTGCGGCAGCATCCTCAAGGCTCCACCAGCATTCATCAATATCATTCAGGCCGGGCAGGGTGGCTCCGTGTACTTTGTGAGCTTTGTGCGAGTGCTCTTTTTCCCTTTGACTTAATTCAAAATACCTACGCATCCTCAACAGCAACTCCCATATTCTCAAGCGACTGCAGAATCTTTGCTATTCCGGAAAGACGGTACCGTACAGCCAGGAGATTGCTTCGGGATGGAACTCCTCGCAAAGACAGGTATTTTTTTAGCACCAAGGAAAAACTACTCGCAATCAGGTTCAAGACAGGGACTGTCTTCTATAGAACTGCCACTTTCCATCTTGCGGTCCAAACGTTCTTCAAATGCCTTGGCAGTATGCAATCCATAGTACCTCAACATTTGATTCAGAGCTATGACTTCAATAATTACCGCAATTGATTTACCGGGAAATATTGCCAATTGAATCAATGGTAGATCAATACCCAAAATATTATAATGTTTGTCATCAAGGCCAAGACGTTCATAGTTCTTGTCTGCATCCCAGATTTCAAGTTCTACAACGGTTTCCACTCGCTTTTGCATACGGATTCCACGGATACCAAAAACAGACTGAATATCAAGAATACCAACACCACGAATCTCCATGCAGTGCTGTAATAGTTCATTACCATGGCCTATGAGTATATCACCCGCTCTCTTCAAAACAGTTACAACATCATCTGCAACAAGACGATGTCCACGTTTTACAAGATCCAGGGCCACTTCAGTCTTGCCAATACCACTCTTCCCGGTAATAAGAATGCCCATTCCGTAAACATCAACAAGGGTTCCATGTACATAATTACGGGGAGCAAAGATAGTTTCCAAAGCAACATTAATTAATTGTGTAGCCTCTGTTGTAGGCAGTGGAGATGTGAATACACAAATCTTACATTCATCCGCTATCTCTATAAGGCGTTGTGGAGGTTGATTATTATGCGTAAATATAAGGCATGGAATGTTAAACTTAAAAACCTTGCACACTGTCTCTTCCAATGCATGTACATCAAGCTGGCAGAGATAGGCTGTCTCGGTATTTCCTAAAATCTGCACACGTTTGAAAGCAAAACGGCGTACAAATCCAGCTAAAGCCAATCCAGGTCGATGTATCTCACCGGCCCGGATTGTACGATACATTCCGCCAGATTTTGTACACTCGGTCAACTGTAACTTTTGACAGTGCTCATCAAAAAAATCTTTTACAGAGAGTGTCTTGGTATTGGGAGTCTTTTGCAACAAATATACCTCTCAATTACTCTGACTAATCGTCATTTTCATCGGTGGATTCTGAAATTATATCCATTGAAGATAAAGATTCATGCTCGAATCCATGACGGCGTCCTTTATACTTTTTCACCTGGCGTTCCAGTTTATCAACAGCCAGAACAATTGATTTATGTATATCTTCCGAACGTTCATGGGCGGAAAGTTTTGTCCCGTTTAACTTAATATTTATTTCAGCAAGACGGTCTTTCTTCTCCCATCCTAAAATAATCTCCGTATCAATGATATCATCATAATACTTTTTGAGGCGCATGACCTCATTTTCAGCATAATCTTTTAATTCATCATTGAGCTTGAACCGCCGAGCCGTAATATTAATTCGCATGGGGTGCTCCTTCTATGTTTTATCAGGTTGAATCGTTTATAAAGCCCTGGGATGGGCCTTATCATATACTTTTTTTAATCTATCAGTTGTTAAATGTGTGTAAATTTGTGTTGTTGACAGACTGGCATGACCAAGGAGTTCCTGTACTGCCTTAAGATCGGCACCACGATCCAGAAGATGCGTCGCAAAACTATGTCTCAATAAATGCGGACTGAGTTGATCCTGGTCTGATACCTTTGTAAGCCAATGGCGAACACGTTTTTGTACACCTCTTGCTGTTAGTCTGCCACCACGATGGTTTAAAAAAAATGCTTTCTCATAAGAGAGCGGCTTGAGTCCCTGTCTTACATTCAAATACTTATTTATTACTTCAAGTGCTTTGCTGCCCACAGGAATTACTCTAAGCTTGCTGCCTTTTCCCATAACTCTGACAACGCGGGAATGTATATCCAAATCTTCAAGGTTTAAACCAACCAGTTCCGAGAGACGCATACCTGTGCCGTAAAACAACTCCAGAATCGCCCTGTCTCTACACAGTATAGGTGTTTCATCACCAATTTGTTCAAAAACAGCCGCAACTTCCTCTACCCTGAGAAAATGTGGCAGATCAGCCGTCTTTTTGGGTGGTGTCAACATCCTGGAAGGATCCTCAACCAGCAATTCTGCTCTGCGTGCATATCTGTAAAAGGCCCTTACAGCAGCCATTTTACGACCAATACTCCTACGTCCAAGGCCATAACGCAGGAGATCACCAAAATAATTTCTGAGAAAGAACTTGTCTATTTGATGTATATCGGGATAGCTCTCTCCTTCATTAGTTTCGACCCAGAAATCAACAAGTTGTCTTAAATCTGATCCATAGGCCGCTACAGTATGTGAAGAATAGCGCCGTTCGGCTGAGAGATATTTAATAAATGCCTCTATGGCCATCTGCATATAATTCTACCACTTTACTCTTTTGAAGGAAGAGTTTCCGTATGCTTGCATTTTGGACATTGCCTGAATGCACCCTTTGCCTTGGATTGTCGTTCTTCCATATATGGATTGGCACATGAAGTACATTGTACAGGAACAGGCCTATACCATGTGGCAAATTTACATTTCGGGTAGGCCGAACAACCAAAAAAGAGTTTGCCCCGCTTACTCTGTCTCTCAACCACAGTCCCCTGACAGTCCGGCTCAGGGCACTGTACATTGGTACTGATTGCCTTTGTCGTCTTACATTTGGGATAATTTGAACATGCAAGGAAGCGTCCGAAACGCCCATTTTTTACAACCATTGAAGCACCACAAACATCACAGATCTCATCTGTTTCAAGCACTTCTTCTTCCAAAGGTTTGGTATATTTACAATCAGGATACCCTGAGCATGCAATGAATTGGCCATTCCGGCCCCACTTGACTACTAAATCTTTACCACAATCGGGACATTGCTCATCTGTGCCTTCTTGAAGTGATTCTTTTATCTCATCGCGTTTTTCCATAGCAGCTGTCATGGCCTTGGAGAATGGCGTATAAAAATCATCTAAAACCGACTTTTTATCTTTTTCACCGGATTCGATCTGATCCAATTCATTTTCCATTTCAGCGGTGAAACTGACATCAAAAATATTTGGGAAATGCTGTAGGAGAATTTTATATACGGCACGTCCCAGATCCGTACCTTGCAGACTCCTGGCCTCTTTCTCTATATACTTGCGCAGCAGCAGTGTTGTAATGATAAGGGCATAAGTAGAAGGCCGGCCAATGCCCAGCTGATCCAATACTTTCACAAGTGAAGACTCAGTAAAGCGGGCTGGTGGTTTTGTAAAATGCTGTGTTGGCAGAACTTCCTGTAGATCAAGTGTATCATTTTTCTTGACTACCGGAAGAATAACGCCGGCATCAGCATCTTTTTCCATATCATAAAGCTGCAGAAAGCCACGAAAAATTATTTCCGAACCAGTAGTTCTGAAGAGATAATCACCACCTGTAAGTTCCAGCGCATGCATGTCAACCTTGGCCGATGCCATTTGACAGGCTACAAATCTATTCCAGATAAGTGTATATAACTTCAATTGGGCAGGGCTCAAATAAGATGCCAGTGCCTTTGGAGTACGCCTGGCAGAAGTGGGCCTGATAGCCTCATGAGCATCCTGTGCAGACTTTTTAGTCTTATATATACGGGGTTTGGCCGGAACATATTCCGTGCCGTAAGATTCTGCAATATGTTCCCGCGCTTCTTCAACTGAAGTCATTGCCATACGGGTAGAGTCTGTACGCATATAGGTTATCAGACCAACACGGCCTTCAGGCAGGTCAATACCCTCATACAATTCCTGCGCAACAGACATTATCCTTTTTGTACTCATATTCAGCTTGCGAGCCGCATCCTGCTGCATTGTACTGGTAATATATGGCGGCAGGGGATTACGTTCCTGACGCTTGGTACGTATATCTGATACGGTAAAGGTCTCTGATTCAATGGCAGCTACATGTGTCTTTACAGTAGCCTCATCGGGAAGTTTTGGATCTTTACCCTTGATCTTGGCCAGCCGTGATTTAAAAGATTCACCTGCCGGTGTATTAAAAATTGCTCCTACCTGCCAATATTCTTCAGACTTAAATGCTTCAATCTCTTCATCCCGTTCACAAATCAGACGAAGTGCAACCGATTGAACACGTCCTGCCGAGAGCCCGCGATACACAGTTTTCCACAAAAACGGGCTGACTTGATAACCGACAATACGGTCCATGACGCGCCTGGCTTTTTGCGCCTCAACCACCTGCTCATTGATTGCCAGGGGTTTTTCAATTGCATCCCTGACAGCTTGTTTTGTAATTTCATAAAACAGGATACGTTTAATATTGGTATTACTGGAGCTTATTTCCGAAGCGAGATGATAGGCTATAGCTTCACCTTCACGATCAGGATCTGTTGCTATATAGATTGTATCGGCGTTGCCGGCTAATCTCTTTAACTCTTTAACAATTTTGCCGCGACCGCGAATTGTTATATATTCCGGTTCATATCCATTATCAATATCAACACCAAGGCGATTCTTGGGAAGATTTTTGATATGCCCCACCGACGCTTTTACTACAAATTTTGATCCGAGAAAACGATTTATTGTTTTAGATTTTGCATCAGACTCAACAATCACTAAAGATTTACCCATTCACAGCTCCAAGATACCTCATAAAGTAGCACCATCAATATCATGACGGCCTGAAAGCCCCTCTTACATTAAGGGGTATAATTATTTAATCTATAAAAATTTTGAAAGTTCCTGTTTTTTTTAACGACTTTTCAATTGCCCCGTCCATGACAGTGTTTGAATTTTTTACCGCTTCCACATGGACAGGGATTGTTACGACCAACCTTGGCATCCACTTTTACAGGTTGGTGTTTACCGGCAGCCTTTGGAGCAGCACCGGAAGCAGCACTTCTATCACCTGCAAAACCCATACCAGCTGTATCCTGATGCATAGCAGCCATTTCCATGGGATGTTGTCTCTGCCTTGGTGTCCAAGTTTCGTGCGCTTCTGATTGAAATTGGGCCTTAAAGCAGATCTCAACGATCTCTTCATCTATACGGCCCAACATATCTGTAAATGTCCGGAAGCCCTCTTGCTTGTACTCCATCAGAGGATCTTTTTGACCATAAGCCCGCAGACCTATACCTTCTTTCAATTGATCCATCTCATAGAGATGTTCTTTCCAACGCTCATCAATAGTCTTGAGAGTTGCAAAGCGTTCCAGCTGAGCCATGAGGTCATCACCCAGCATCTGACGTTTACCGGTATAGGTCTTTTCAGCCGTTTCCTGAATCTGACGGATCAATTCATTCCGCTCAGGCAGGTCTTTTTTGCCGGGATCAAAGGGCAAAGGCAATAACATGGTCTTGAGAAGATGGTCTGCCAGGCCGGCCATATTCCAATCTTCAACATGGTCACCATCTGTATGCATGGTAACTGCCTCTTCCACCAGGATGGCAATAAGTTCCAGCATTTCATCGTGAAGGTTCTCACCTTGTAACGCACGACGCCGCCTGTTGTAGACAACTTCCCGCTGCTTGTTCATCACATCATCATATTCAAGCAGATGTTTACGAATTTCAAAGTTTCTGTTTTCCACACGCTTCTGTGCACGTTCAATGGATTTAGTGACCATGGGATGGCTTATGACTTCACCCTCTTCCACTCCCAGACGGTCCATGACACCAATGATACGATCCGGTGCAAATAGTCGCATGAGATCATCTTCGAGAGAGAGATAAAAACGTGATGAACCGGGATCACCCTGACGACCTGCACGGCCTCTGAGCTGACGATCAATACGTCTGGATTCATGCCGTTCCGTTCCAAGAATATGCAGTCCGCCAAAAGAATAATCTCTTGCTTTTATATGGATCAAGTTGTCACGCTCAATCTTGGCATCGTTTAATCCACCGTAAGGTTTGGGGATTATATGTATACCACCCGGAAGGGGCGTACTGTGGAATAATTCCAAAGCACCCTCTCTTGAACTAACAACCCCGGGCTGATGCCCGGCTTCCTCAAGCAAACGTAAAAGTTGCTGAACATTGTCACTATGTACTTCATGAAGCAGTACTGTATTGTTACTGCCAACTGACCGAACAGCCAACTTCGCCAACTCGGGAGCCAGGTCTGTATCCAGACGGACAACTCCTGCGCCAAGCTTGATATCAGTACCGCGACCTGCCATATTCGTAGCAATTGTAACCATACCGGGCTGGCCTGCAGAAGCAACTATCTCAGCCTCTTTCTGATGATACTTTGCATTTAGAACAGAGTGTTTGACGCCTCTTCTTCGCAACATACGCGAGAGTGTCTCAGAGACTTCTACAGTAACAGTACCAACAAGAACGGGCAGACCGTCTTTGTGAAAAGCTTCGATCTCATCACATATTGCATTGTACTTTTCACGTTTGGTCTTATATATAAGGTCGTCTTCATCATCACGACGAATAGGTTCATTAGTCGGTATGACTACAACATCCAATTTATAAATTTCCCAGAATTCACCTTCTTCAGTCTCTGCCGTACCTGTCATTCCTGCCAATTTAGTGTAGAGGCGGAAAAGGTTCTGAAGAGTAATAGTAGCCAGCGTCTGAGTCTCACGCTCAATACGCACATTCTCTTTTGCCTCAAGAGCTTGGTGAAGACCATCGGAAAAACGGCGGCCCGGCATCAAACGACCGGTAAATTCATCAACTATCATTACCTTGCCGTCATCTGAAACTACATACTCAACATCTTTTTCAAAAAGAGAATACGCACGAAGTAATTGACTGATATTATGGAGTTTTTCACTCTTTTCGGAATAATCCAGCTGTAGTGCATCTTTCTGCTTTTGCCGTTCTTCAGTTTCAAGAGATTCATCACCTTCGATATCCGAGAGCTGTGTAGCAAGATCCGGTAGAACAAACATATCTGCATTGCCCGGAGCAATATGCTGACGCCCATTCTCCGTCAAATCAATTGTGTTGGATTTTTCATCAACTGCATAGAAAAGATCTTCATCAACCTCATGCAGCTTCTTGTCTCGCATAAAATCTGATTCTACACGACGAATAAGCTTCTGAATGCCCGGTTCACGCATAACCTTGACCAGACGCGGATTCTTGGGAGTACCTCTATGCGCCTGAAGAAATTTATAACCGGCATCATATTCATTGCCCTCTTTCATCATGCGCTGGCCGTCACCGACAAGCCTGTTAACAAGCACAGTCTGACTGCGGATAAGCTTTTCAACCAGGGGTTTCATCTCTGCAAACTTATTTGTGGAGACACTGACAGGGCCGGAAATGATAAGCGGAGTACGCGCCTCATCAATAAGAACCGAATCGACTTCATCAATTATTGCATAATGATGTGGCCGCTGTACAAGGTTCTCTTTATGAATGGCCATGTTATCGCGCAGGTAATCAAAA
>JAGLOF010000098.1 GCA_023139105.1 bacterium | reverse complement strand
AATTCATTATTTGTACCGTATGTAATATCAGCGGCATAAGCTGTTTTTCGCTGATCCGGTGCCATATCATTGGTTATATAGGAGACTACAAGACCGTGAAAATTAAAGATCTGACCCATCCACTCTGCATCACGACGGGCAAGATAGTCATTCACTGTAACCAGGTGAACGCCCTTACCGACCAGGGCATTGAGATATAATGGGAATGTAGCAACCAGCGTCTTTCCCTCACCTGTGGCCATCTCAGCTATACGGCCTTCATGCAGTACAATACCGCCAATTATCTGTGTGTCAAAAGGCACCATGTCCCATATGATATCCTGGTCAATGACCTTCCACTTCTTGCCAACCAGACGCCGGCAAGTCTCTTTAACAACTGCAAAGGCATCAGGCAAAAGCTTCTCCAGCACACCCTCTGTTATATCTTTCTCTTCTTTTTCAAGAGTCTCAATCTGTTGGCGAACAGACTCATAATCAAAGGTATCATCAGTATCAACGGCCTTCAACTGCTCTTTTAATTCTACAATAGCCTTCTGTGTCTCGCTCAGAGCATTGCTGATTTCAACCTTGTAATCAGCAGTCTTCTCACGTAATTCATCATCACTGAGATCTGCCAGGACATTGCAAATTTCATTAACTTGATCGACAATGGGCTGCATACGTTTTATATCTTTGTCGTATTTTGCCCCGCCAAATAATTTTTCTACAAATTTTCCAAACATGAATCGCTCCGCTTAAATAATTCGGTAGCTTCATTAAAAGAGGAAAAACACTTCCTCAGGGAGATATCTATTAATTTATGATACCTAGCTGCTAGTTGGCGGCCTTCTCAGGTTCAGACGGCGCCGGTGTAGTATCCATCAAACCTCGCCCGGTTTTGGCCAGACGATTCTCTTTTTTGATTTTTTTCAATAATGAATCGAGAATGCCGTTAATGAATCGACCGCTCTTGGCAGTGGAATACATCTTGGCCAGCTCAATAGCCTCATTGATAGTCACCTTGGGTGGAATTTCATCAAAAAACAACATTTCGCATTCTGCCATTCTAAGAATCAATCTATCAACGAGTGCAATTCGATTAAAATCCCAATTCTTAATCAAAGCCTCAATATCGCTGTCCAGTGACTCTTTATTTTCTATACTCTTTCTGAGCAAAGCCCTGCCAAAGGCCTCTATGTCCGGATCTCCATTAAAACTTTCAGACAGTTCATCCAGAACCTTGCCCACTGTATTGCCGGAAACTTCATGGGCATACAATCTCTGTAAGGCCAGCTCTCTGGCCTTTCTGCGTTTTCTCATTCAAAACCGCCTGTACTAAATATATTCTCTAATGCACACTCGCAGAAACATCTCTGACAGTGCTAATAATTCCACACTGCAAATTTAATTCTGATCAATAATGTTTTTAGCCAAATCAAGTACTACCCGAACACAAATCTCTAATACGAAGCTGAATTCTGGCAACACCATTCCAGACATTTTCTTCAACCACATACACCAGATCTATCATGCCGCCGGAACTGGCATGGTGCAATAGATTGCCCAGACCAAAACCAATGGCATCAAACACATGCCCATCTTGCCGCACTCGTAATTTCAGATGATTCTTACCTACAATTCTGGGCGTCCCGGCAACTTCTACATTTCGGGAGAGGAAAACGGGCCGCATATTCTTGGGGCCAAAAGGACTGAATTCATTTAAAAGGCGGACAACTTTATCAGTAATCTCACAGAGCTTTATCTCAGCCGCAACCTTCAGGGTCTGAATAAAATCTTCTTTGCAAAGCGCGTCTTTTGCCGCTGCCTGAAAGGCAGTACGAAAACTATCTATCATTTCCGGTTTAATGGTTAAACCCGCTGCATACTTGTGCCCACCAAAGCCCTCCAACAGATGCTCACAAGATCTGATAGCCTCATAGATATCAAACGCCGCAATACTCCTTGCAGATCCCTTCCCAATTCCATTTTCAACTGCAATCATCACTGTGGGTCGATATACAGCTTCGGCAATCCTGGAAGCTACAATTCCAATTACACCGGAATGCCACCCCTCTTTTTCAAGAACAACTGCACAGTGATGCTGAGAATCAAAATTAGCCTCAAGAATAGATAAAGCCTCTTGATAGGTCTCTTCATCAATATTTTTTCTATGCTGATTTTCCGATTCAAGCACCATAGCAATTTCCCTGGCTTCTGAATCGGAATCCGTTATTAGCAGTTCAACAGCCCTGGAAGCACTGCCCATACGACCAACTGCATTTATTCGCGGTGCCAGGACAAAGACAACCTGACCTGTACCCAGATGCTTACCCAGTTGTCCGGAGGATTCAACCAATGCTCGAATACCCGCTCTCTCCAGACGATTAAGCCAATGCATACCCAAACGCACAAGGATACGGTTTTCATCTACCAGAGGAACAATATCCGCCACACTGCCTAGTGCTACAAGATCAAGATAGGAACGAATCTCGTCAGGATTCATCTCCAGGCGACAGGCAACAGCCATTAGCAATTTATATGCTACACCAACACCGGCAAGCTGCTTGAACGGATAACCGCAATCACTGCGCTTAGGATCTAATATTGCCACTGCATCGGGCAGCTTCGGACCCGGTTCATGATGATCACTTACAATAACATCCATTCCCATAGAATTGGCAAGGGCTACTTCATTTATTGCCGTTATACCACAATCCACAGTTACAATAAGTGAGACTCCAAGGTCTCTGGCTTTCAACAGACCGGTTTCAGAGAGACCGTAACCTTCTTCCAACCTGTTGGGGATATGGTAATGGACATTAAGACCAATACTGCGAAAGAAGAGTACCAGTAGTGATGCTGATGTAGTTCCATCAACATCATAGTCACCATAAATTAATACTGTCTCGTTATCTTTAACTGCCCTAACAACTCTATCGGCTGCCTTATCCATATCTTTCATGAGAAACGGGTCATGCAACTCATCCCACCCGGCTCTGAAATAGTGCCTGGCCTCATCATATGTGACTATTTCATGGTCTGCCAGAATTTGAGCAATAATCTGTGGAATTTGAAGGCATTCTGCCAGTGCATCCACAACTGATTTTTCAGCATGTGTCTTGACAACCCATTTCAAGGGAAGCCCTCCATATATATATACAATACCACCATTACAGAACATATTGAAACACTATAAAATCTGCCCCCGGCAGGCACAACGATAAGCCGAATCCTGTCTTCCGATATTTTGGAAGGATGATCATTTATCTGGTCGCCATGTTACCATGAGGATCAAGCAGCCTACCCGCGAGTCAATTGAGACGGGCCGCCTCATTCTCGCCTATTCGGCCTTGCTCCGGATGGGGTTTGCCATGCGCATGCCGTTACCGGCACACCGGTGGGCTCTTACCCCACCTTTTCACCCTTATCCCGATAAATTGGGACGGTTTATTTTCTGTGGCACTTTCCGTCATTCCGAATTAATCCGAAATGCCTCCGTGTTATGGAGCATCCTGCCCTTTGGAGTTCGGACTTTCCTCCCCGGTTATTAACATCCGAGGCGATCATCTGTTCTGCCTGCGGGGACTATATCACTCTCTAATCTCTTTCTTTACTTTAACAGCACGCCGTGCCAGGGCATCGGCCTCTTTATTATATTCACGCCTGACATGTTCTATGTCAAAATCAAATTTGAGCTGATCAATCAATACCATTATCTGTTTGTGCAAGACCTGTAGATGAGGCTGCTTGACACGATATACACCATTTACCTGATTAACAAGAAGCTGGCTGTCAGAATATACTTTTAATGAATCAATACTGAAGTCTTTAAGCAGTTCAAGACAACCGATCAACCCCTGGTATTCTGCCACATTATTTGTATTTCTACCAATATATCTACCCAGCATAGTAAGTATATCGCCGGACTCATCCTTTACGACAACGCCAAATGCAGCATCACCGGGATTGCCTATTGAGGAGCCATCTATATATGCAACTAATTTCATTCAGCATCCTCATTCTCAGAAACTTCCTTATCCCAGACAAGCATCCTGCCACAAAATTCACACATTATTAATCGCTGCATCTGACGAACTTCCAATACATGCTGTGGAGGTAAATTAGTAAAACAACCGCTACAGGCACTACGAATCACAGGTGCAACAGCCAGTCCGTTTTTGGCATTCAAAATACGTTCATAACTGTTGACAAGGCGCGGTTGAAGTGTAGTTACAACGGTCTCCCTCTCTTTACGAAGAGCGGCCTCTTGTGTCTCGGTTTTTGCAATTGTCTTTTTCAAATCCTGCTGTTTGCCATCAAAATCCGTTTTAACCTTGTCCAGGATTTCATTTTTCTGTGTACGTTCTTCCTCTATGGCCGTTTCAAGATCCATCAGCTCCAGTATGCGTGTTTCATGTTCTCCGGCTGCCAGCCTCACAGCTTCAAGCTCCATAGTTACAGCATCATACTCACGGTTGGTCTTAACTTCATAGAGTTGCTTTTGATATTTCTCTTTTTTGGCTCCAAGCGCATTAACTTCCAGATCGCACTCTCCATGTTCAATGCGAAATGTCTCTAATTGAGCATTGAGATCAGACACTGCCTTTTGCGCAGCCTCCAGCTCACTGTTTAATGCGTCAACCTGTTGAGGCAAATCACCGCGCAGGCTCACTATATCACGCAGCTTGGTATCTAACTTCTGTAAAGCAATTAAATTGTTTAACACCTGCTCCAAAGCAACCTCCTCTTAATCTCAGCCCTTTTCCCCATGTAGGGATACAAAAAATGCACCTCATGGAGGTGCACGTAATCGCTCATTTTGATGTTGCCGTTTTTACTTTTTTTAAGTACGGTTTTTTCATCGATACCAAGGAACGTTTATATACACCATTAACCTCATAGTAAAAATAGTGGGCCCAGTAGGACTCGAACCTACGACCAACGGATTATGAGTCCGTTGCTCTAACCAACTGAGCTATGAGCCCGTGCCAATAAGTATAAGCAATTTAACATCAAATTTCAACAAATTTTTTCCATAAAATTTCAATCTCTTCCGGCATCTCCGAACTTTGCTTTTTTAATGCAGCATATCTCTTGTGAAAAGCCAATCCCTCTTCTCCGAATGCCGTTCTCAGCCTACTCCGGGTAAGCTCAATTTCATCTTTTATCACCAATAATCTAAGATGTATAACACAATCCAGCCCAAGACGGGACAGATCAATATCCTGAGCCAGACCCTCTGTCATTACAGTTGAAAGATACTGCCCAATTTCCGGTTGATCCTGAAATTGATCAAGTATACTCTGCAAGCCAGGTATATCTCCACTTAAATATCCCTGATAAATAGTCTCAGCCACTATCCGGTGCGTACCCTCTTCAAAATGTACAGGTTCTACTAAATGAAAAATAGCGTCAGCCCACATAGCACTATTTTCCAGTAACAAACGAAGCAGCATCTTCTCAGCACCCTGCCGCGCATTATCCTGTCTCTCCGGTACTGAAATTGATCTCTTATCCAGCCTGCGAACCTGGGTGGCAGCGGCATTCATCAATAATTTCAAATCAACATCAAGCTTGTTTGAAATTGCCTTCATGGAGAGATCACGTTCAATTGCATCGGGTATCTGACGCAGAGTCTCCAGAAGATGCCTTGCAGCCTCTGCCCGGTCAGAAGGAGTTTTCAACCTGCCGGCAGCCTCCAGGCGTTCCAGCCTGAAATCCACAAATGTTTTTCCATCTTCAATTAATTTTTTCAGAGCATCTACGCCGGAATCTTTCACAAAAGTGTCAGGATCACTGCCTTGCGGAAGTGCTATGATAAATACTTCAAGACCATTGGCCAGCAGTATTTCAGCCCCTCGCCCGGCAGCATCAAGACCCGCATTATCACCATCATAAATCAAATATATCCGTTTTGCATAACGACGCAAAAGTGTCGCCTGTTGCGCAGTAAGTGCTGTACCTGCAGAAGCGACTACATTCTTTAGCCCGGCCTGATAGAGTCTCAGGACATCTGTATATCCCTCAACCAACAGAACATTTCCTTTTTCACGGATAGCCGACTTTGCCTGAGCCAATCCGTAGACAAGCTTGCTCTTCTGATATATCAATGTCTCAGGTGAATTAAGATACTTGGGCTGCCTGGGCTCATCCTTTAAAAGGCGACCACCAAAACCTATTACTCGCCCTGAGGCATGATGTATGGGAAACATCAATCTTCCTCTAAAGCGATCATAAATACCCTTGCCGCGCTGACTTTCAACAACAAGACCAGCCTTTAACAGAGCAGACTCGGGTATGGATTGTTTTTTTGCCGCCAGAAGAATACCCTCCCAGGTTTTAGGAGCATAACCGATTCCAAATTCTTCTACCATTTCATCTGTAAGATCTCTTCCATGAAAATAGTCCAACGCCCTGGCCCCTGCCTCAGTCTCTTTAAGGCAGCGGCGGAAAAACTGTGCTGCCATATCATTTACCTTGTAGAGCAGCTCTGTCTCTTTAAAACGGCCATCATCTTCATCAGTTTCCGGAAGTGCTATGCCGGCCTTTCTGGCCAGTTGACGCACTGCCTCAGGGAAGCTGACTTTTTCCACATGCATAAGAAAGGTAAAGACATTGCCTCCGGCATTACAACCAAAGCAGTGATAGAAATTCCGCACAGGATCTACATTAAAAGACGGTGTTTTCTCTTCGTGAAATGGGCAGAGCCCAAGAAAAGACTTACCACGCTTCTTCAATGTTACATGCTGGCTAATTACCTCTACCAGGTCTGTGGCTTCTCTGACTTCCTGTATTTTCTCTTCAGGAATTTTCACTTAAACTCCACAATCGTAACACCATAATCACCCTCTTGCCAAGAACCGTGACGCTGAGTCCTGACCAGTGAATGCCCGTTTAATAGACGCCCTATCTCCTTGCGAAGCACACCAGTACCCTTGCCATGAATAATTGTAACCTGTGCCAGACCGCTCATATTCGCATCGGAGAGATACTTATCTACAATACCTACTGCTTCCAGGCCCGTCATGCCCCGCACATCAATCTCAGAAGATAGATCCGAGGTGGACACTGACAAGCGTACCGGTGTAATATTTTTTTTCTGCGGTGCAGCGGCCATGCGTAGATCCTTCATCGGGAGACGCATTTTCAGACCATTGATCTCAACTTGAACACGGCCCGAGCGATCCTGTAAAGAGAGAACCTGCCCCTTGCTGCCATGGCCTTCCCAGATAACCCAATTCCCTTTTTCAAAAGTCTGTATATTTTCAGAGGAGATATTTTCTTTCTTCTTCATGGCAGAGACTGCACTCTGCTGAAGCTTTAGAGCAGTTTTTGCACTGCGGACAGAATCCTGCCCGGCCTGCTTTTCCTTGATATCACGTACAAGATTCTCAACAGTAGAGTTTGCTTCTTTAAGCAGTATCTCCGCCTCTTCAATAATGGCCTGGCGACGAACCTCGCCATCTGCCTTCAACTTTTCAAGACGATCTTCATACAGTGCAGTCAAACCGGCAAGCCTTGTATCCTTCAACACCACATCCTGGCGGAGCTTGCGTGCTCTATCCAGTTCTTCTTCAAGATGCAATATTAATTTTTCAACATGCCCTCGGTCTTCACCCAGGAGATTCCGCGCATCCTGGATTATTGCGGTGTCAATTCCAAAACGTTCGGCAATTTCAAAGGCATATGATGAGCCGGGAATTCCCGCCTGAAAACGATAGCTGGGCCTGAGAGTCTTCTGGTCAAAAGCCATTGACGCATTCTCTACACCCGCTGCCTCATGAGCAAAAATTTTCAATGCCCCCATATGTGTAGTGGCAAAAGTAATTGTGCTGCGCTCAGTCAAAGATGTCAATATCACCTGTGCCAGGGCTGAACCTTCAGCAGGATCAGTGGCAGATCCTATCTCATCCATCAATACCAGAGAATGCCTGTCTGCATTATTTAAAATATGGCAGATCTCCTGTATATGACTGGAAAAGGTGGATAAATCCTGCTCAATCGACTGGCGGTCTCCAATATCGGCAAAGATAGAATGGAACAGCGGTAGAATGGTCTTGGGAGCTGCAGGCACAGGCAGACCATGAATATGCATCAATGAGAGAAGCCCAACGGTTTTAAGCGCAACAGTCTTGCCTCCGGCATTTGGGCCGGTAATAATTAATGTGTGCCGTAATTCATCCATGGATACGGTCAGAGGTATCACTTCCTCATAATCCATCTTTAAAAGAAGCAGAGGGTGTCTTGCATTTTTCAAATCCAATACGCCTGCCGGCCCTATTGCAGCCGGAACAGCCCGTATCTTCACACCAAAACGCGCCTTGGCAGCCAGCACATCCAAATCAATAACCGTGCTAAAATTTTCTACAACATCAGGCAGCACATCACGCAGACGGGCGGTTAATTCCTTAAGTATTCTTTCTATCTCATCTTTCTCTTCAGATTCAAGGCGGCGCATGCGATTATGCAGCTCAACTACTTCCAGAGGTTCCATGAAGACCGTACCACCGGATTGAGACTGATCAACAATCACGCCCTGTAGGCGGCTGCGATGAGATTCGATCATGGGTATAAGTGATCTCCCCTGACGAAAGACGAGATTCTCTTCCTGTGCATAACCAGCGGAAGCCATCTTACTCATCAACGCATCCATTCTGCTGCGAATACGGGAGTCGATACGAGTAAGTTCCCGCCGGATTTGAGACAGACGGGTAGAAGCACGATCTTTTACTCCGCCATTTTCATCTACAACATGAGCTATGGCATTTTCCAATTCCTTCAGGGGAATTAGACGCTTTGACACTGGATGTAATTCTATATACTTTTCAGGCCTGTCACTGAAATATTTGGATAGAACGCGCGCCATTGTCAAAAAAATGTGCAGATCTCTGAATATAGCAGCATCCAGAAAAGCACCTTCAATATCTGCTCTTGAGAAAGCAGATTGAAAATCCGGGAAAGGCCTTAAAGGAAAGGGATCATCAAAATTGAGCAGAGCCTGCATGGCAGCCACTCTCTTCAAAGCTTCGGAGAGAAGTAGTTCGTCACGCAATGGCATCAATGTCTGAATCCGATGAAAAGCCGGAACAGATTGAGTCAAAGCTGATATATGTTGCAGTATTGAATCGAATTCAAGGATGTTGTTAATAGGAGGATTATTGTACTCCGACACGCTCTTTTACCTCTTTCTGAATCGAATCGAGGCGTTTTTCCAAAAGTCCGTCCACCGTCGATTTCTTGGATTTATCAAAACTCTCTTTCAACTCCCCATAGAAATCTTTTGTCTTCGGGAAGGTTTTTTTAACAAAATCAAACACAGACGGGGCTACAGACCTTATGGGTCCTACTAATCTGGATTGATTCTGTTCATCTACCATATCCTGTGGTAGAGGCAACAATCCGACAAGAAGCAGGACAAGGCTCATAACAAGGGCCCCTTTAAACAGGCCAAAGGCAGCGCCGCCGCCTTTGTCAAGCCAGCCAATTAATGTTGCCTTGGCCACACTCTTCAACATAACAGCCAGCCATCGGACCAAGAGTACCACACCCAGGAATATGACAATAAAACTCAATGCACTGACAAAAAGGGGAGGCAGGTGCACCATCTTTTCGATGATGCCCACCAATGTACTCATCTCTCTTAGAGCCAGCAAATATCCAATGACAAATCCTGCCAGAGTAAAAACTTCCAGAATCAAGCCACGAAATAGTCCACGAATAGTAAAAATAGCCATAACCAATAGAATAGTAATGTCGATTGGCGTCATTAATTTCTCCGCATTGACAAGACAGTTCTTATAACTTAGCCATCAGCAACGGAAAAGTCAAGTTACAGATGGAAAGAGGCTGTCTATAAACGTTTCTTTGCTGCCTTTGCAATGGCCTTCCAGTCAAATTTTTTAGCCAAATTCAAAAAATCTTTTTTGGCTACGCCTTCAAATACGACCATAAAAATAGCTGTTTTTTCTTCCGTATTTCCCAGCCTGACAGAGACCATGCCCGACTTCTCTTCAGTATCATACCCGCGCATAACCCTGAAACCGTCAATTGTCTCAGTCTTCATACTGACACCATCGGCTTCCATAGAAATATCTCCGGATTGCATAGCCATAGCAGCGGCACCGCCAATCATCACAGTTGCCATTATTGTTTTATCATCTTTCTCATAGCTACGAGCGGCTGTTAGCATACTCATTCCGGGCATGTTCATATTCATTCCTGTGGGATCTTCAGCATCCCATCCTTTTAACTCCACAAGGTATTTATGAAATGCCTTATACGGTTCTTCAGCAATTACAGTTCCTGCAAGTAAAATTACAGCAGCACATACTACAATAAGTAATTGATTAATTCTCTTCATCCTGCACCTCCATTTTATGCGTGTTGCGAGCTACATGCCCAATTCATCAGCAATCTCTGTCATAGCCTCAAGGCCTGCCTGAATCAACATTGAACGCTCCACACCTATCTTTTCAATATCATTAATAAATTCACGGCTTACTGATGCGGCAAAAGATTTGTCCTTCAGCTTCTTGGTCACCGATTTCACTTTGGCACCTTCAATCTTCTGACCGGGCCTGACCAAAACATAGGCTGATATAATACCAGTCAAATTTTCAGCTGCTGACAGGGCAAAATCAAGATCTGTCTCCCTGGCCGGACGTCCTGCTATAAGACCCTCTGTATGAGAAAGAATGGCCTGAAACATCTCTGGGATATCATAGCCTTCATTTTTCAGTAAATTGATACTTTCCAAACCATGCTGTTCTATATTACCGCCAATCACATCAATATCAAGATCATGCAACAGTCCGCTTGTGCCCCAGAGTTCTTCATCACGTCCAAGATGCTGCGCTAACTTACGCATAATCACTTCCGACTCACGGGAATGCAGGCGCAAAGTCCTGGTCTGAACATATTTTTCAACTAATGCCCGTGCCTCTTCAATAGTGATATGATTTTTCATTTGCAGACCTCAAGGAAAAAATTACAAAATTCAAATGCCAAATATCAAATGAGTGCCAAGGCACTTAAAATAAGGTTCTATGCCGATTTAACTGGACGAGTTATATTGGTTTTAGTGTAGCTCAGAACACCCGGGGCCACAAACACCCACCCCGGGTTTATCAACAGTTCCTGCGGTATAAACTTTATAAGCATCTTACAAATTAACATTATTTGACAGGTACAGCCTTGAGTGTTGCTACCAGAAAATCCCAGAACTTCTGCACAGTGGCGATGTTCAGTTTCTCATCAGGAGAATGGGGGAATTGCATAGTAGGTCCGAAACTTATCATATCCATACCCGGATAGACAGCACCAATGAGACCGCATTCCAGACCTGCATGAATAGCCTTAATCTCGGGAATCTTACCGTAGAGATCATTATAAACAGACTGCATAGTCTTCAGAATGGGTGAATCCATATTAGGATTCCAGCCGGGGTAGGCACCTTCATTAACGACCTTGCCGCCGGCCAGTTCAAACACGGTGCGCATCATAGTGCAGATGTCTTCACGACCGGAATTGACTGAACTGCGCTGTAGACTGGCAACCTTAACCTGACCGTTTTCAGATTTGACGATAGCCAGGTTGGTGGAGGTTTCTACCAGATCTTCCATGGCATCAGACCAGCGGATTACGCCATTGGGGCAGCCGTACAGGGCTTTGATCAAATTGCTTGCTGTAGCTCCATCCAGAACATTGGAAGGCATGGCCGTATCTTCAAGGACAATCTCCATACTCGGTTCAGTCCCTTTAAGCTCGGCTTTAGCGATGACAGCATAATCGGCCAGAGCCTTTTCAAAATCGACCTTCTTGGACTCAGCCACTGTAACCACTGCAAAGGCTTCGCGAGGGATAGCATTACGCAGACTGCCGCCGTCAATGACAGCCAGACGCATCTCATGTTTTTCATCACCTATCAGCAGAAAGCGGTCCAGCACCTTGATGGCATTGCCGCGGCCCAGACGAATATCCAGACCTGAGTGTCCACCCTTCATTCCGGAGACCGAGATCTTGTAGGCGATGGAACCTGCCGGCACGGCCTCTTGAGTATAATCGAAAGTTACATTGGTATCTTCTCCGCCAGCGCAGCCAACATAGAGTTCACCTTCGTCTTCGGAATCCATATTGATCATTATATCGGCATTTAATACATCATTTTTCAAACCGAAAGCACCTGTCATGCCTGTCTCTTCATCTACTGTAAAAAGTGCTTCAACAGGACCGTGCTCCAGGTCCGTGGCTTCCAGAATGGCCATTGCAGCAGCCACACCGATGCCGTTGTCTGCACCCAAAGTAGTGTCGCGGGCAGTTACCCATTCACCATCCACATAAGCGTCAATTGGATCTTTTGTGAAATCAAATTCAATATTGCTGTTCTTCTGCGGGACCATATCCAGATGACCCTGCATACAGATTGTTTTACGATTCTCATAGCCAGCCGTGGCGGGTTTCTTTATGATCACATTGCCGATTGCATCGACAATGGTCTCCAATCCGAGGGCTTCACCGAACTTCTTCATATATTCGATAACTGCGGCTTCATGCTTGGAGGGCCGGGGAATCTGCGTCAAAGCATAAAAATGCTTCCAGACATTTTCAGGTTTTAAACTTTTAATTTCTTGACTCATGGGAATTCCTCTCTTCATTATGTTTATCTTCAATCCAGGCTAGTGACCGCCGTCCTGCATTTTCAGGTGGTCGCCGGTTTGTTTGGCGATTTCTCTGTACCAAGCCTTGGGATAACCAGGGTGTCGTACCTTGTTCAATTCATCTTTCTTATTACCATCCAGATAACGGAATATCAATTGCTCGCCCAGCTTACGCCAGCGCTTGATAGTTTGATCACTGACCTTGCAGGAGTACTCAGTAAGATATTCATGAGCAAGACGCGGTGACTGATTGTAAAGCACCATGGCAGCCTTATCAACTCCGTCTGTATCAGCCAGGAACTGACCTTCCAACTCTGATTGTACAACGTGAATATCCTCTATCATCTCGGAATAACGGAGATAGGCATAATTGGATACCCAGTTGAACACCCAAAAAGCGGCATCCCATGTAAACTCATTGAAAGAACCATTGCCCACAGCATAGGGCCATGGTGCCTTCCGGATGCCACAGTACATGGGTACGTACACGGTTGAAGCAGCATCATCCACACCAAACCAATGAATGCCGCCAATGGGGTCAGGCAGCCATGAGCGCATCTCAGAGATAAAAGACCAGCCTGTCTGCTGCGTGGCTGTTGCACGCTCATTAAAATAGGTTTGACCATCCACTTCCCAGGTGAGGGGGCGGAAACGGTATGGCAGCTTATAAGGTCCGGCACCAATGTCTTTAGTCATATCAAAGGGAGTGCCTTCATAATGATCACGCATGGCCATCATCATATCATGATTTGTCAGCTTATGATCAGGTTTAATCCACAGTGGCATTGGATCAGCATGTACGTTTCCACCTGCATAATCAGAGGGGATCTGAAGTGATGGAGCTACTCGATTGAAGAACGACCAAACTCTGGCTTCACAAAAACGGAGACTGCCAAAATTCACAGGGGCATAAGCATTAACAAAGGAGAAATCCTTGTCATCACCATCAAACCAGCCCTTGCCCCGGGCAAAAGAGATTACATCTTCAGCATAGACGGTTTCAATTTTTTTATTGAAAATCTTATCCAGATCTTTGGAAGAGATGGATGTCTTGCCATTGGCCAGGGGAAAAGTACGGATACGGGCCTGATTGGCATGGGCGGAGACATAACCATCGGGAATGCGGCGTGCCACCCAGACAGCACCTTTATCAGAGCTGTCTTTTGCCATGATCTCAAAGATCCATGCTTCATTTTTATCTGCAATAGAAATTGATTCACCTGAGGACGCATAACCATATTCCGCCACCAGCTCTGCCATGGTCTTAATAGCTTCACGCGCTGTACTTGCACGCTGGAGTGTAATATATATCAGACTTCCATAATCAACAATACCATTGGGATCAGTACACTCAGGCCGACCGCCAAAGGTGGTCTCTCCTATGGATAGCTGGTGTTCATTCATATTACCAACTACTGAGTATGTCTCCGGTACCTGAGCAATCTTGCCTAAAAAACGCCCGGAATCCCAATCATAAATATCAAGCATACTACCGGGAATAAATTTTCCAGCAGGTGTGTAATAGAGTTCTCCATAGATTACATGGGCATCAACAGCATATGTTATCATAACAGAACCTGTTTTTGACGCGCCTTTGGTAACCAGGAAATTCGTACAAGCTGAAACAGAAAACGCCCGTAGCAAGATAAGAACCAGTGCAGCGGGCGCTAAAAAACGTTTGTTCAACATATTAAAAGCCTCCATAAAAAGGATAACGAATGACGGAAAGATTAATATACGGTTTTCAGACAAGGTAGTCAATGGGGAGTTGGTGAATACGCTTTACCATATAATGTAAAGGGATAACGGTTTAAAGCGACAAATAGCACACCACTTATTTTACCAATGAAAAACCCTATGGATTATCCCAATCTCTACTACATTCGATAAATAATGGCTATTTTAAAATACTAAAAACATGGCTATAACGCACCTTTATTCCACTCTAAACTCAAACTCCTTCACCAGCACATCAAATCCCATGTTCACCTTTACCACATCATGGGGAATGACCACATATTTCCAGAGTTTACTGCCATGTTTTTGCGCATGATTGGTGGCATGCGTACAGAAAAGCAATGCCGCGTGGGATTTTTCTACAACCACGGGATCATTCACATCTACCGCCTTCTTGGTTTCTATCAAGTAGATGCGATGCTCAGTCTCCGCTACAAAATCGGGCTGGTATCGCTGATAATTGGGATTATAGTAAATATGAAACTGATTTGGGGCTGGCCGCAGCCATTTTACAACTTGGGGATCTTGCTCAAGGATTACTGCAAAATCTTTTTCCGTCTTAGAATCAAATTTGTAGAGCTGATGGCAAGACTTCTTGAATCCAGTAAAAACCTTGCTCGGTATTGTATTGGTCGGGGTTATTGTATCCCGATAATCATAAAGCTGATCACTGCTGTACTTTGATAAATTATGGGGTACAATGCGTGTAAAAGGACGGACTACAGGTTCTGTGAAAGCAGGCGTTTTGTAGTAGAAATGATCCATAAGTTGCTGTTGTATGTATTTGCCAATATCACGTTTATGGTAAATTACAACGTTGGCTATTTTGTCTTCTTCAATATAACTTTTGAATTTTTCTACGGCCTGGCTGGCCAGTTTGAAAAGCAAATCAGCATGTTCATCATAATCAATCTCAGGATAGTTCATTAATTCTGCAACAATGACATTTTCAATACTGCTGTACCTCAGCCTGCCTTGGTTGGATTCTATAATCTCAACTTCACCATTGCGCAGCGTATGAACGACGATCTCCTCTGAACCCGGCTGATAATTTAGTTTGCTCACATCCAAATCAAAATCATGAAAACCAGATTCCACATGCTCTTGTTGCTGAATAGTGATGCGGGGGATTTCAATGATATTGGCAATAAATTGTTTGACGGTTTCATCATACTGCGCTTCAATTTGTTGTAGCAGTTGGTCAGCAAACATCTGCTGCTGTGGATCATTCTCTATACGTTGTTTCTGGTCCTGAATAATCCGGGTCTTCATTTCTTTTGTCGTTAAATCTGCGACCTTTTTAACTATCTTACTGTATTGAGGTATTGCATAGAGTAGCTGTTTCTTCGCGTCATAGGATTCCTGAGCCTTCTGTTTTTCTGCCCCCTGAATCATGGTGCCAATCTCACGGGCCTCTTCATCAAGTAGGTTGTCTAAAATAGAAGGTGCAGTAATAACCTGCTTGGTCTGATTCAGAGCCGTTTCATCGATCTCAATGATGTTCTCTTTGCGTATAATGGAATCAGGTAAGTTCGCCGCATCAACGATCTCTTGAAATTTATCATGAGCCACAATGGTCAGTTTATCTACTGCACTTTCCCCTGTGCGCTTTCCATAGGGAAGTCGAAGTCCGCGGCCGATGGTCTGTTCACGGAGTGTTGTTGAGGCTGCGGCTCTAAGGGGGATAATGGTGTAGAGATTGTTCACATCCCAACCCTCTTTAAGCATGTTGACATGGATGACAATCTCAGTCTTATTTCCGGGGTCTTCTAAGGTTAAAAGATTCTGGATATTATCTTCTTTCTCACTACCCCGTTGATTAGAGTGTATTTCCATAACCTTATCAGCATAATATCCATCAAAAAATCCGGGTGAGCGTATCAATTCTTTTAATTCTGAAGCATGCTCTGTGTCTTTTGCGACGACTAACACAAAAGGTTTAACAACTTCTAACTGGTTATCTTTGGCATAAATAGCCAACGAAACTTTTGTCTCTTCATGAATGCGTATACCGTCTTCTACTTTAATGCGGTCCAACTCTTCATTGGAAAATTGATCCGGATTAAAATCTTTCCGCGTAGCCACAGCCGGTTCTTTAACAAAGCCGTCTTTTATTGCCTTGGCTAAGGCGTACTCATAAACAACATTTTTAAACTTAATGGCCTTATTTTGTCGTTCCACCTTAGGTGTTGCTGTGACCTCTAGTCCCAACAAGGGCTTCAGTTCGTTAATCACTTGCATGCCCCGGTCTGCACGGTAATGATGAGATTCATCCATCAATAGGACGAGATCATCTAAGCTGGCAAGATAGTTAAAGTAGGATTCGCCCAGATACTCTGAAAGCCGCTTGATGCGTGGTACGGCACCGCCCCGTGTCTCAGCGTTGATTTTGGATATATTGAAGATGTTGATGTGAATCTCATCCTGAAAGGCATCATTTTGAGAGGCATAGAGATAATTGTCCCCGGTTATGATACGGGGTTGACGGTTCACAAACTCCCCAATGCCTTTGAACACATACTTGGGATGGGCAGGATTGCCAAAATCTTCAATAAGTTTGTTATATATTGTCAAGTTGGGTGCTAATACAAAGAAGTTCTTGATGCTTTTGGCCAGATAGAGATAGGCCACAAAAGCACCCATGAGGCGGGTCTTGCCCACGCCCGTGGCCAGGGCAAAACAGAGTGAGGGGAACTCTCTCTCAAACTCACTAAAAATAGGATAGGCTTTCTTAACCTTTCCCATTTCCTTTTCCAGATCCGCTTGGGGAGAGAGATCCAGCACATCGCAGAGGGCGTTGAGAATTTCCAAACTATCCGTCTGGGGCGGTCTCAGGCTGAGGCGGTTCTTGATATTCTGGGCAATCCGGTCCATTATATATTAACTCCTGCGTTCCATATGATTAAAATTGCACTTACACTGCGGTCAAAATCTGAAACAGAGCCTTATTTACATAGTAATTATTACGTCCAATCTTCTCTTTATGCAGAAATCCGGCCTCACCCAACTCGTTTAAATATTTGGTCGCTGTCAGGCGTGAAACCTTAAGATCATGTTGCAATGAATCAATACGCGTGTATGGATGACAAAATAAATTATTGATTAAATCCTGACTGTAAAACCTGAATTCTCGCCGAATACGATGCTTATAATCTATAAGCGCCGCAGATATTTGATGAATAACATCAATCGTCTGTTTAGAGGTCTGTTCAACACCATCCAGCACATATAATATCCAGGCCTCCCAGTCCTCAGAGTCACGCACCCCTTGAAGCAACCTGTAATACTCGGCCTTATTCTGCACAATATAACGGCTTAAATAGAGAACAGGAATGTCCAATAAACCTTTAGACACAAGATAGAGCACATTGATAATTCTGCCCGTACGTCCATTGCCGTCATAAAAGGGATGAATGCTTTCAAATTGATAGTGGATGACAGCCATTTTGACTAAATAATCGATGTCAAAAAAATCATCTTCATTGATTATTTTTTCCAGATTTGACATCAATTTGATAATCGCATCGGGATTCTGCGGAGGAACATAGACGGTCTCTCCAGTCTGGTCATTCTTGAGTTCTGTACCGGGCAAACGCCTGAAACCCGCTTGGTTATTCTCTAGCGCCGACTGTATCTCCAGAATATGATTCTGAGTGAGCAGGCTATCACGTTTAACCAGACTGAAACCCGTCTTCAACGCATGAACATAGAAATAAACTTCTTTGGCGGCAAGATTTGATGCATATTCAGGGAACAATTCTTCCTGATAAAGATCATGATGGGTTGTAATAATATTCTCAACGGCCGAACTGTCTTTGGCCTCTTGCATGGAGAGCGTGTTAAGCAAAATACCCTGATTGGGAATTGAAGCGGATACCCCCTTCAGCTCAGCCAAATAACGGTGTGCCCTGGCTGCCCCCTTGAGAACAGCCTTACTCTCAAGATCTCTATTGGGCGGCAATGCACTTAATGCATTCCCCATAATGCCTCCGGATCATGACTTTTTGTATATACCATATGCATAGTTTTTTCCACTTTTTATACGCAGCCTGCGTATATGTATAGAAAACAGCCCTTTTCTATACATATCACCAAAGACAATGCTGCACAGTCTTTATGTTCCTGGCATTTTCAAGGCCTCTGCTATCCCTCTTCTACTCTTGCCGCATCAAACAAATCCCCCATGCCCGTTTCCTTTTTCTTATTAGGCTTCTCCGGAGGCGGTCCGGGTGGCACAAAGGCTGGTTCATCAGGGTCACGAGGCATGTCGATAATATTAAGACTGTAATCATCTTTACCAAACTCGCAGCGCCCAAGTAGCAGATTGGGAATCTTCTTCACCGTAATATTAGGGTAGCGTTTGCCAGCTTCTTTATGATATGCTTTGCAGGCAATCAGCAGGCTCTCATCCGGCTTCATGTCTTCATGAATCTGTTCCACCATTTCCACGGTGACAAATTGAGTGGTGGTGAAGATAAAGTCTTTTTCCGTGGATTGCCCCTGTTTCCAGAAGACTTCCTGATCGGGATTATATTGAAATCCCTCATGTTTGGCCATGGCTGCGGCCATCATATCGGCGTTGTAATCTGGTGCAATCACCCAATTGCCATACTTGTCTTCCTTGAGCAGGCTGGGGGCCAGTTCATAAAACTTGAAACCACCCCCGCCTTTCCACTCTACCGCCTTGGAGATGCCGCCCTGGTCCGTGCCGTCTACAACTTGTTTGAGCCGTGGCTGACAATGCGTGTAAGCATGGTCACCCAGTTCAATGCCAATCCAACGGCGGCCCATTTTGTGAGCGACAGCAGTGGTGGTGCCAGAACCGAGGAAGGAATCTAGGATGAGCTCTCCTGTAACTGTTGATATATGTATTATTCTTTGTAGTAATTTTTCAGGTTTGGGAGTTGCAAAGACAGGAACATCCTTTAAAAGTTTATTTAGATGGTCTCGCTTTGCCTCTTGATTATGCCCAGCTTCATCTGCAGGCCACCAAGTCCTTGGAACAACACCACTTTGCACATCTGTTAAATATCTCTTTATAATCGGCATGCCACTACCTTTTTTGCCGAAATACACTCTGTTTTCTTTCAATGCAGTTTCATATGTTTCGACTGAAAAGGCCCAATATCTGCCGGACGAAGGTTGTACAACCTTACCAGATGGTGTTGTAATTGGGAATCTAGAATTTTCAGTGCCACTCTTTGCAGTACTGTTATCTCCTTGCAGCCAAACTCCACGCGGATCCTTATCGGGATTTCTATATCTGCTTTCCTGTTCAGGAGTACGAGAAAGTGTATTACGTAGATTTTTCCAATTTTCCTTGTTCTTAGCATAAAGCAGTATATGGTCATGAGCTGAAGATATAGCTGTATCGCTTCGCCTCCCTTTATCTTTCTCCCAGGCAAAACTAGTGACAAAATTTGACCTTCCCAAATATTCATCACATAAAACTTTTAGATAGTGACACTCATTATCATCAATTGTAATCCATAGAGACCCATCATTATTAAGTAGTCTCCATAACAATAAAATCCTATCTCTTAACAATGAAAGCCAAATACTATGTTCAAGGCCATCATCATATTGGTCAAAAGCAACCCCTGTATTGTATGGTGGATCAATAAAAATGCACTTCACCTTCCCAGCATACTCCTGTTCCAACGCCTTTAACGCCAGCAAATTGTCCCCGTGAATCAACATATTCTCTGTATTGGGGTCACCGTACGATTTCTCTTTATCTTCAATAAGAATGCGCGGCTCCAGGCGGGGCTGCTCATTCTTGCCAATCCAGGTCAATTCCAATTTTTGTTTTTTAGCCAAAATTTCCTCTTCTATCTTATGGTGTTTCTAACGGATGGAGTCTTGTTTTGCTACAGGAACACTCAAAATAACTACCGCTTTTCCGTTTTGCTGGAATTTCTCCACAATCATCACATATCAATGCGTTAGCTAATGTTACGGTATTTTCTCCAAATTGCCGCACCTCAGAATCAGCAATATCATCCCCAATAATATTATAATGACAGCCGACCCTATTACGGATCCAACTATCTTGATTTAACTGAGTGATCAATGGCTCCAGTATTATTTCCACTGGTTCCTTATCAGTAAAATGTTTCTCAATCTTAAGCCTTTTTCTTAACTTGCCAGGGATCGAATCAAATAATTCCCCTAACTGGTAACCCGGTTCAGATTTTCGTGAAAGCTTGCATCTAGGGTATTGGTAAGTCAGACCATCCAATATAGCCTCTAAGAATACACCTACTTTTGAAGCAATAAGTTGTCTGTCAAAATTGTCTGTAGCAAGGGCTTCTTGAATTTCTTCTATACATAATTTTGTTTTTGTTGGGCGTACACCTCTGGGCATCGACCAATGTAACAATTCAATCAATTGAACATTACCAGCAGGACCTTTTGCATATTTATACTTATTTCTCCATGGACGATAGTGCGTTGTGATAAATAACTGATTAAACTCACCCGCTTCAGTATGAAGCATATTCATAAGCCTTGTCATGTGGGCTTGATCGACAGAAGTGATTACATCATCCAATGCAACAATTGTATCCTCATCCTTATAATGTTTTGCCAGCGCTAAAAAAATACAGACACCTAATGTATCTAAGTGCGACTCGCTAAAATATGCCTGAGGAGATACTTCTTGCCCTTGAAATGTTCCAGTGTATTCGACTGAACCTTGTCCTTTTTTTTTCATTGAAAATCTGATGCCACCAAGTCCCTCGTCCGGGTGAACCTGACTATACATAATATCTATTGAACCAGCAATATTCTCTAAAACTTTTTCAGCATGTTTTTTTCGCTCGTTTTCAAATATGGGATGTATTTTGTTTAGTCTTTTTATCAATTCTTCAAGTTGTTGCGCATCTTTGCTATGCTTGTCAATAGCCTCAATATTTGTTTTACATGCGTTGATCAGATTGAGTTGTTTTTTCTTTTCTTCAAACTCTTTAGAAAGGCGTTCAAATTGTTTGGCGATATCATCATGAAAATTGAGAGCCTCTACCATGTTTTCTAAATTTAATTCTTGAGTTGTATCAAGTAGGAATTTATAGCTATCCCAAGTTCCAATGAGCGAATTAATTACAGGGAGACTAGACCCATTAATTGTTATTGCCAATGAACGGATTGTTCTTAAATAATTTTTACACTTATCTAAATACAAGTCATTCATACGGTCTAATTCAACTTTTGCCTGTGTAACTCTCTTCATGGCCATTTTTAATTCTTTAAGTTCGGATATCCTCTTCTTGACATCTTGTTTTATTAATTCTATGTCATCAATTTTTTTCAAACAAACTGGACAAGATTCAATTGTTTCATTTTCGACAATATACCTTTGTGCACTTTCTAAAGTATTCACCAACTCATCAGCTTTGTTTACAGCTTTTTCTTTTTGTTTTTCAAGTTCCGAAATTGCTAAGTCTAACTTCGACTGCGCCATTTTTTTTGATTCTTGAATAGCTTTTAGATCATCTCTCAACTGTTTAGCCGAGCCACATCCAGAAAGAAACTCATCGAGTTTAACTACAGTCGCGTTAAGTTCACTTTTATCAGTATTGGCAATCTTGCGTGCCCATGATACGGCATCTTCACCCGGTTTTCCCTCTAATTCCCACAAATTATTAATTTGCTCTTTAGATTCCAGCACCATTTTTGACGCTAACTCATAATCCGCTTTTTTATCCTTTATAGCTGTTCTTAACGTATTCTCAGCTTTCTCACATTTCGGCACTTCAATGAACATTTTCATTGCTTCATAACGCTTTTTAGGCTGCCCAATAACCATTTCCAATATTTTACTTCTTCTCAGAACCCAAAAATTAGGCAGTCCATCTTTAGGAAATGTATATGGCTTATTGCCTGAGCCAATCTTTCCATTATATATATGTCCATTGTAGGTCAGATTTAAATTCACATCTTCTATAGTACTACCAATAGTCGGCAAATATTGACACTCATTACCTGGCATACTACGATCATTAATCGAACCGGAATTCTCATTACATATGAAATCCAAAGCATCGATAATTGTGGACTTCCCGGTACCATTCTCACCAAAAATTAATACTGCTGGTTTCTGTGTATTAAAATTTATCTCAACAGGGCATGAGGCCCCTTTGAAAGATTGAATTGTGAGTTTTTCAATTCGTGCAGGCATTATCATTATCCTCAGCAACTTTAAAAATCTCATTTTCTACAAACATAATCCAATCTTCACTGGTAATATCACCTTGGATAATTCTTTTCTTAAGGCGCCCCATATCTTGACTTTTCAACAAGCCATTCTCATCAATTTGAGCTATAATCCTACCAGATAATTCTTGATCAGATTTTGTACTCATATACACCTCCAACACAAACAGACATTTTTAATGTTCTACTCCAACACTGTGCAATACCGCATTTTCCTAAACAGTAGATTTTATTTTCACTATCAATTAACCGTCAATTAAGAAAAACCATTAAACACACTATATACAGATGTCATGACATATGTCATTACAAGATATTGTGGTCTCATCCCTGTTTATTGCTTAACCAATCAATTAGCCATCAATTAAAACCTATGCCCAAAACGGAACATAACTTTGATACTTTCGCGATTTGCTGTCCGGATCGAATGGTTTGATAAGTCCACAATTCACGGTATCTCGAATAATCCGAGACACAATTGATTTATTATGTTCTTCAATGCCGAATCTTTCTCTAAGAGAGCTGTTAGTCAATTGTTCCATCTGTACTCTTTTCAGACAGGCATGTAAATAGCATGCATTGTTTTTTTCTTTTGAACTCATCTTATCCAAAGATTTGTATGCATAAAGAACTACCTTGGTATGATTATCCGTTACAATAACTTCCGGGGCAGGAAGTTTATAATATTCACAATAAAATACAACCTTATCAAATCCACTACCACGCTCCTCACAGATCTTGATTTTTTTCATAAATTTTGCAAGCTTTTCATTACGCGACTGTGGAGGTTCATCCACGAAACGTAGTGAATCGATTAACGGCTTCCCTGGATTAGTAAATTCAATTCGATCACTGAATATTTCAATCATCGGGCCAGTCCCGGTCATATTAAAGTCCTGATGAATTAAAGCATTGGGTACGAGCTCCCGGATAGCTTCTTCCGGATATACCTTCACTTCTTCCCGAAAAGCCTGCCCAATTTGTTCTCTCATTGGTAATTGGTCATTAATATAACTAATAAGCCCATTGAAGCCATTGGCATATCCTTTGATGCCCTCCTGTTCCTTTATTGTCCGGATACGATTAATGCCATCATATATAATCACCCGAACAGCCTTACTGGCAATAGCATCAAAGTCCAAAAGATTTTTTGCAAAAAGGATAGCACCGAAATTTGTAATATCAAACTTATTTGATGACTTTTGTTTAATAATTTTTTCAGCTTTCAATTGCTCTATGATGCCCGCCTTATTATCCGGCAGGTTATATCCAAGCATTTCAAAAAATGCAGGGTAATCGAGATACTGCAGGACCTGATTGTCCATAATATTGGCCATTGCAACACCTTTTTCAAATGATGCTTTAGCCAAGTGCATCCAAAGACTTCTCTCTTTTTCAGGATAATCCTTTAATTTCTTTTTATACGTCCCTACCCTGATATACTCAAAATCCTTAAAACGTACCGGGGTATGTTGACAGGGTGGTATTTCAAAAACAACCATTGGTTTGTGTTGATAATTTATTTCGTGAATTCTAAAATCGATACGAGGCTGTAAATGTGTGCTTAACCAGCACTCCAGTTCTTCATTGCCAATTTTTAATTCGCGAGGCTTAAACCTGGTGCCGGATACTTTATGCAATTCATCATGAACACCCCAAATGATATAGGATGTTTTTTGCCCGTGCAAAGTTGCAGAATTAGACAATGCGGAGATATATTCTCCAATATCATCAGGATCAGCTTTATTCATTTTAAATTCAACCCATTCCGTTTCATTGGGCAATTCAAGCAATTGTTTCACTTTATCAAATAAAACTTTACTCATATATCTCTCCACCCATCATAATCAACACTTTATTTATCTTTCAAATAAAACAATGCTCTCCCCGTACAAATTAAGCCAACTTTAACTATAAATATCCATAATTAAAGTTCAGCTCTAAAATTTAACTATAACAAATTATTTTCCCAAATCAAATCACTCGCCATTGAATGATGAACAGCGGCGTCTCTTTCAGTTTCTGCTTCAACCGCTGTTCAATCTCTCCTATCACTGCCTCTTTCCGTTCATCTACTTCGTCCTGGGCATCAAACAATCGGGCGCGCAGCTTTTTCCTTCTGCTCTCCAAGTCCTTGATTTTCCGGTGCGCATCCACTTTACTCTCCAGATTAAGCAGCTTCTTGGCTTCTGTCTTACGGAACTTAATCTCCTTGTCCAGTTCCTTAAGCTGCATTTCAAGACTTGATTTTAGATCATCAGCCCATTTCTCAAGTTTTTCCATTTCCGTTTCGAAAAACGAAGCATTGCGCTGGGCATTCTCCTGGAGTATCTCTTGTGTATAACCATGCAGCAGTTCATTAAGTCGATCAACCGGAATGTTGCTTGAATCAGTCACTTCACCTGTCACGGCGGCACATGAAAATAGGCGTCTGCAGGTTTCAGGATCCAACACCTTACCTTCTTCATTCAACCCGGCAAGGAGTACATAGTCCTCTGTCTCAAATGAATTCACCGTTAAATTCCTGACTTCTAACCAGCCAGTTTTTCCAAGATAAGGTTCCAGAATACTGATTTTTTTAGGGTTGTTTGAATAATCAAAAATCAATTCAACAGATTGTAATACCTCTTGCTTATACAAAGTAATGATTCGTTGTGCTAAAGTATGGGCAATGCGATAGGTATTGGCACCATCAACTGTCTTCCTGATCACATAAGGTCCGGGATGAATTTTTTCATCAGGGAAAGGATTCCTCTTTAGCCGGAAGGAATGCTCATCATGGTCAAACTCGGCAAAATCATTGAGGTGAAAACAGGTCAGTTGCCAAAGCCATCCTTCATATCGATTTAAATATTCTTTACTCTCTTCCAGATTAATGCGCAATTTCTCATGCACTTCTTCATCGAAATTTTCTAATAGTTTCTGGCGTGTGTTCTGCATGCGATCTTGAATCTGATCATCCAACTCTTTTTGCAGCAAATTAAAAGAGAGCTGAATGTCTTTTGGTGTGCGACACTCTTGGTAGATCTCGCCAATCCGCTTTTCAAAATCTACGCCCGATTCAATCGAACCCAGGATTTCATCACTGGCACCAAAGACACCGCTGAAAAGTTTAAACTTTTGTTGCAATAGTTCATACACACGTACATCGGCGGCGTTTTTTTTATTTAGAAAATTAACAACGACTACATCATACAACTGACCATAACGGTGACAACGTCCAATACGCTGTTCAATCCGTTGAGGATTCCAAGGCATGTCATAATTGACAACCAAGGAACAAAACTGTAAGTTCAATCCTTCAGCCGCGGCTTCCGTGGCAATCATGATGATGGCTTCATCACGGAAAAAATCAACCAGTGCAGCCCGTGTATCCGCTGTCCTGGAACCCGTTACGCGATCCGTTCCCTCATGTTTTTTCAACCACGACTGATAAATGGCCTTGGCTTGCGCATCATTATTGCTTCCATTAAAACAACAGACCTTGCCCTGATAATTGGAACTTTCCAGTATCTTTTTCAAGTAGAGTTGCGTTCGTCGGGATTCGGTGAAGATTATCGCTTTCTTGGCACTGCCCAACCGTTCTGTTTCTTTAAATCCGCGTCCCAAAGCCTTGAGCAGCACCTGCCCCTTGGAGTTTTCTATGATGCTGTCGGCCAATTGTTTAAATGTCTTCAGATCATTAATTTCTTTCTGAATATTGGCTTTATCCTCTGGCGACAACAATTCAGGAGGTTTCTCATAGAATACAGGTTCCGAAGATTCTGTGGGCCACTCTTCACTCTGCTCTTCAAAACTTTCATAGTCAGCGAAGAAGCTTTCATCATTAATGACTTCTTGCTCTTCAATTAAGCCTTCAAGCTTTATAGACAAGGCTTCCAGCGTCCCGGCAATGGCATAGGTAGAGGAAGCCAACAGTTTCCGCAAAATCAAAGTCATCAGATGACGTTGGCTGGCTGGCAGAGCGTAAAGGCGGGTACGCTGAAGATAGGCAGAGACCATATCATAGAGACGCTGTTCATCTTCTGTAGGAAAAAACTCCTGCGTAACGGCTGTGCGGTTGGTATACTTAATATATTCCAGCACCTGCCGTCTCAGCGTCCGTTGACAGATGGGTTTTAATCGCTCCTGAATATCGTAAAAATGTTCATCCCCAGTAAGGCGGGAGAATTGACGTTTAAAACTCTTTAGATCACCAAAAGTATAATGGTCAATAATGCTTACCAGGCCATAGAGCTCAAGAAGCGAATTTTGTAAAGGGGTTGCTGTCAACAATAACTTGGGCACATGCACCAGGGCATCTTTAATGGCATTAGCAATTTTATTCTTGGGTTTATAAACATTGCGCAGACGATGGGCCTCATCAATCACCACCAAATCCCAGGGAATGGATTGGACGAGCGTATCTTTATTGCGGGCAAAATGATAGGAACAGATGACAATCTTTTTACTCTCAAACGGATTGAGTTTACCTCTTTTCACTGCTTTATTAAATGTGGCTGATTCCAGAAGTATCGAAGGCAGAAAAAACTTATCAGCCAACTCTTGGTGCCATTGTTTTCGCAAGTTGGAAGGCACAATAATGAGAATTTTCCGTTTCCGTTCAGCCCATTTCTGAGAAATGACCAGCCCTGCTTCAATGGTTTTACCCAAGCCCACTTCATCTGCCAGAATAGCACCTTTTGACAACGGCGACCGGAAAGCAAAAAGGGCAGCATCCACTTGATGAGGATTGAGATCCACCTGGGCATCCACCAACGTTGAAGCCAACTTTTGGATACTGTCTGAAGCGCTGCGTTTTGTCAGTTCATAGGCGAAGTATTTGGCATGGTAAGGTGTAATCATAGTAATGTAATCCGATTTTAGTATTATATAGTTGCAACAAAATAAAGAAGTAGCACAATGCACTCCGGCAACCGTTGTCGAAAAAACCTGAATTACAGACAGGATACTATTATATATGTTTTCACTGAAAAAAGCAAGCAAATACAGGAATTTCATTCACAGCTTCATTAATATAAAAAACATTGGATATTTTTATGGCTGGAGTACGAACACCATATAAAATCGTTCGTATTGCATTAGAGCAAACGACCCACCGGCCGAGTTTGTCCAACAAACGGCTCAGATTGTGGCTCGTTCCTATCACAATCTACTCTTATTCGTTTTACTTTAATTCTTTAAGAAAAAAAGAGTTTTTATTACCATAAATTTATCTCTGTGTTCTCTCGCCATCCTGAATGTAGAAAAAAGACTATTCCTGAGCTGCCTGGCTATCAGCAGGTACTGAATAATGCAGTTGTACCATTACCCAACGTCCCTCTCGTTTCTCCAGAATTCCTGTGGCTCGTAGTCCTTCTAATATTATTTCTTGGTCCTGTGACAACAAACTCCAATCAATGATCTCAGAAAACCATGCGACTTTACCAGAATTATGAACTTTGATGACTTGATTCATGACAGTTAATTTAGAGTTTTCTGTTGCTTCGAACTGATTTTGCATTAACTCTCTCAATTTATCCCACCCAACAATACGCTCATTTGCTTCAGTACCAAAACTAATAATATCTGGATCGTGAGCAAAAATTTGGGACAATAATTCCATATTTTCATTCTCTGAAGCTTGAATAAACTGATCAAGTACAGTTTTGACATTTTGTTTTTCTACTTCAATGTCAACCTGCTCTGCGCAACCAATAAATACTATAAAGATTACTACTATGAATGATGCGTAAAAGTTCTTCATAGATTTCTCCTTTGAATGGGGGATAATAGTTTAATTTATATTTGCATATTTATTCGTCTAACGATTTCTATATTCCATAAAAATGCGTATATATATAGATACAAAAACTAAAAAGCATCTAAATCTATATACATAAAAAGTATCGACAACTATATACTTCACAGCCCACAGAATTTCATCACAACCAATTCACTCCTCTCAAAACAAAAAGAGCCCGCACAACAGCTTACGCTGAGGCAGGTTCATGAGTACATTGATAACATGCTGCACGGAGAGGTCCGACATGTTTAACTCTGATTAAGTGAATTAAAGGTTAATACGTCAGCAAATCAGTCAAGAAAATATATTCAAATTACAATAAGATGTGAAATAAATTATACCAATAATTCAAATAAAAATCAAGCAAAACCCGCAAAACATGTAAAAATCTTAAGAAAAGCTAAAATAAACAAAATTACCCGCCGAAGACACTGAAAATCACTGAAAGAGATGAAAACCAGAGCGATAGCCACTAAGTCACAAAGACACAAAGAGTAATTAGTAAAGGATCAGTATGAACGGACCTCTGGCGGCTGGGTGGGAGTACTCATCAACAGCAGAATCAGCCGCGAGTGATGACAATTATTGACTCTGTAAATAATTTTGTGTA
>JAGLOF010000097.1 GCA_023139105.1 bacterium | reverse complement strand
CTGTTAAGCATAGACCCCGGCCAAGAAATTACCGGGGAGACACATTTTTCATTTCTCCGGGAACCCATGTGGCCTGCTCTGATCCGTAATCCGTGAAGAATCCGTGTATATCCGTGGAGCAATGTACTGCTCGCAAAAGAAAAACAGGAAGAATATTACACACTCAAAACAACATAGAGTCAAAAAAACTTTAGCAATCTATAATAAAGGTCGCTTCATCTCAATTTGCTCATAATATCTACCGTCAGCCAGCAATTGCGCCAAAGTCTTCCGGAATTCATGATAAAAAGGAAGATAACTCACAAGTTTAATCTTTCTCCCATCCCTGAAAATCAATTCAAGCGAGTCCATCTTTATCCAATTACTGGCACCTTGAGCAGAACGCTTTATCTTTACAAGTTCAGAAAATAGATGGCTGCTCATTTGATACTGTCTCATGACCTGAATGGAATGAATTGTGAGAATATAACGCTTATCTTTATCACGATAATACTGCGCAGCAATAACGGCGATGAGGATTATTATTAATCCTCCGGCAGCAAAGAACACCATATTCCCGAACATCTTGACTCTGGTAACAAGTTGAATAATCAACAGAAAAAATGTCGGGAGAATAACGCCCAATGTCTTCAGATAGTTTCTAAAATAGGCAGATGTATCTTTAAGTTTATATTCATAGGTCATGCCATACTCCGTAAATTGAGGCTACAGTACATTGGAGAGAACACTCCCATATTATAAATAAAAAATACAAATTGCAAGCATTTTCAATAAACGAGATCCTGGAATGAACCAACTCAAAAATAATGCTACTTAACAGAGAGGAGGGATATTGTTTTATGGCATCATTGGATGGGCGTTAAAAAAATTGATGATGAATTGCACTGCTTGAAGAGGCTATCCCAAACACTCCAAAAACGTAGCAATCTCCTACTTTAACTTGAACATGAAGGGATTTCCACCCCAGGCATAACCCGGGGCGATAAACTGCATTATTTAAGTTTAAAATTTACATCAACTAAATTTGAATCCACTTCAAAGGCCATATCCTTAAACTTTGGACCGCTGAATCTGGGCCTGCTGTGTTTATATGTCCCCCATGGCTCTTTCGGGCCCATTATTCCAATATCCAATTCATCATTACCATTCACATCCTGATAAGCCCTTATTCCATAGGTGCCTGCCGGAATATTTTCAATGCTGAACCTGATTTTACCAAGTTTAGCCTGCTGGGTATTTACGGTAATTACTTTACTAAATTTATCAGTTTTTTCACCTTCACTTTGATTAGTTTGTAGTTTGATATGTATATTGCCTGTCTTGGGAAATTCAATGCTACCGGAAACAACATATGTGACAACATCTTGCGCTAAAACACTTGACAGAGAAGCCACTAAACATGCGAGTACAATTATTTTATTCATAATACCTCCAAATAATTAAAATTTATTCATTTCTTAAAAAACTCACCGGATTTGTAACCAGTGCTTGATAAACCTTTGATGAAATAGTAAGGAATGCCGCGATAACGATTACACACAAAGCTACTATAAAAGGAGTGGCATCCAAGGTCCGATGATATTTCCATAAAGAATCGAGAAACATGTTGATGAGGAAATAACTTGATGGAATGGCTATAAACGACGCCACAATTATCAATCTCACGAAACCCTTGTTGACAAGGCCTGCAACAGCAATATTTGAAGCGCCTAAAACTTTCCTTATGCTTATCTCCTTCATGCGCCGTGATATGTCCATTGACACCATACCCAGGACACCCATACATGTGATAAGCAGTGCAATTAATGATGTTCCGGCAGAACTCTTTGCAACAGCATCCATCATTTGATTGTAATAATCAAAGTGCTGATCCTGATAGAAGCCCATAAAAGGCAGATCAGGAAAATGTACACGCCAAAGCTCTTTCATTTTATCCATTACGGCATTGGCAGAACCCGGCCTTGCCAGTATTGCCAGATAATTAAACTCGGATTGATCAGCAATAGTCATGATTACAGGCTCAATTTCATGCATAAACGTTGCATAGTGAAAATCCTGCACGATTCCCACAACATATACAGGCTTCTGATTAAGCATGATCTTTTGCCCCATAGCATTGTCCCAATGCATAGCCGTCACAAAACACTCATTCACCAAAACTGATTGGGATTTATCTTTCTGACTGTCTTTCATGAAGAAGCGTCCTTCTTTAAGACGCAGTCCCATTGTCTCTACATATTCAAATCCCACAGCAAATCGTACTACTTCATAGCTGTCATCAAGAACCTGCACAGAAGTTCTTGCAGATCTACCACCAATATGATGTACAGAACCCGCCAAGCTCGTTACATTGGTCTCTCTCTCCAACAAATCACGCATCTGCACGTATTGGTCTTCTCCCTCCAGGGGCAGTACCAGGCGTTGAGCCTTGTCATATCCCCAGTCACGATTCTTCTGATATACTGCATTTTGAATAAATACAATACCATTTGTCACGGCCATAAGTGCACAGATAAATTGAAAAGTTAGTAAACCTTTGGTAAGAAAGTTATTCCCCCGTATTTTCTGTTTGTTCCTTAATATATTTACAGGACGAAACGCAGAAATATACAAGGCCGGATAGAGACCTGACCCCACACCGGTGAAGACAAGCAGAACCAAAAGAAAAATAAGTATACGGGTATTCTCAAAGATATTCACTTCAAACTGAAAGACACCCCAGAGGTTGGTAAAACCAGGCACAAAGAGAAATTTTCCCAGGAATAGTCCCACGATTAAAGACATAAGACAAATAACTACATTCTCACCCAGGAATTGAAAGATCAACTGCGTCCTGTTACTGCCTACAATCTTTCTTACGGCTATCTCCTTAAATCTACGCGTAGAAGAAACTATTGAAATATTCATAAAATTCAATATTGCCTGTAGCAACATAAAAAAACCACCAAAATACATACTGTAAAGTTGACCGGGATGCAAGTCAACCCAAACTAGTGTATTTCTGGTTTTGTATGCAGTCCGTGACATACTCTGCAAAGATTCCAGATAAAATTGATTCATAGGGCGGTCAGGATTTGCATTATTCTGTATGTGCAGATACTTATCCAATTGCCCCGCTATCTGCTTAGCCGAAGACGGATTCTCCAGGCTAATGAAAGTTGCCGCTGTTAATTGACTCCAATCCAGAAAATCATCAACACCTAAATCCAATTGCTTGTCAAATGGAATCATGATATCAAACCAGAAGCTTGCATTTTTATGAAATTCCTCTGTAACTCCGGCAATTAAGAACATTTCTTTTTGACCATTATTGAACCGGATGGAGACCTGTTTCCCAACAGGATTAATATCTCCAAAATACTTAATAGCGATATCTTCACTTAAGATGATGCTATTACGATCTGATAACGCAGTCTTTTCTCCGTACTTCATGGGATATGTAAACATATCAAAAAAATCCGGATCAGCAAAACGTATAGCTTCATTAAATACCTTATCCAAATACCGCATGGTTCCGGATGATTTTGCAATGCGCACCATTTGTTTGATTTGCGAGAAATCTGATATCAATGCATGGCCGAGCGGCATGGGAGAATCTCCCCAGCACTGTTCCGAATCCTGATCTTTGATCACATTGCCAACTAAAAAAATCTCCTCAACATTCTCATGATTTGTATCACGGTTATAGTAAAAATCTACAAAAACAAATGCGACCAGGCTGCAACCAATTGCAACTGACAGGCCAGTAATATTAATGAATGAGGACAGACGTTCTTTTTTTAAATTCCTCATTGCCAATTTTCCATAATTCTTCACCATGACAATGGCCCAGAAGAAACGATTCCAGACAATTGCCGGCAACGTACGCAATATTTGGGAGCCAAGCCAGCAACCGGCCTTGAAGCGATTAGTAGCAGCCATATGATGATACATCTCTTCCAGATCCCCGAAGAGACCGTAATTGTCTTGACGATTTTCAATACGTCCCAGTAACCACAGCAATATAGACAGCAATTTTGAGGGTCTTTGATTCATGATAAATTGCCTCCAAGCTGTAGTTTTACAAGGCCTGACCAGAATGCTTCATGTGCCTTCTTTTCAGCCATCAGTGCTTCCTTGCCATGCGTCGTAAGTCGATAGTATCGTTTGGCCTGTCCCCCACGCACAGCTGTTGGTGCCCCTTTTATTGCATCAATAAAACGCTTCTTCACCAGACGTTCAAGAGGATAGTATATCCCTCCGATAGCCATTTTCTTACCTGTGATCTCCACAATGGTTTTATAGATAGTCAAACCATAAGCATTATCACCCAGCTTCCATACTGATAAGAGGATCTGTTCTTCAAGTTTGGTCAGTTCAGCCATTTTACTTCCAATCTATTTGTTCAGAAATTATGAATAAGTCTGATAAAAAATAATCTATTCAGCTTTTCCGAATAGATCTGTATTTGGTTACGCCTCTAAAATTAAAATGTTTCAGAAATTCTGAAAAGATCAGCAATGCTCTTCCGCTAATTCTCCGGGTGTAGGACAATCCCACCATTACATCAAGCTGGCATCGACTATTCATTTGGAGGTAATCTTCTTTGTGAGCTTTCAGTTCTGAATTTTACTCCAGTACATATGATGCCGTGATTGTTATTTTCGATTTATTACATTATCCTTTCCAACACGGTCTTTTTATAATGCCTGCCGATTGGTAATTGCTTGTTCATAATTTCAACAATCTCACTGGTAAATGCATAAATTTTGTCAATTGCAATAATATATGACCGATGAATACGTAAAAACAACTCGGGCGGCAGCATCTCTTCCAGCTGCTGCAGGGGCATATCGGTTATTACCGGCTTGTTTAAGGTTACAATATTGATATAATCTTTCATACCTTCAATATAGACAATATCATCCAAAACGAGGTGTACCATCTTCCGATCACTTTTAATATTAATAAACTCGCGGCTCCGGATTTTGGCTGGATTTGAAATGATCATGTTATCCATAGTATTATTTGATCTTTGAAAATATTTGTCCATAGCTTTGATAAATCTTTCAAAGGATATGGGTTTTAAAAGATAATCAAGTACATTCAGATCAAAACCTTCCACTGCATAATCACGAAAAGCCGTTATTAATATTACTTTTGGCGGATTTGTGAGAGATCTCAAAAAAGCTGTACCCTTAATATAAGGCAGTTGAATATCCAGGAAGAGAAGATCGATCCTTTCATTCTTTAATACTTCCAAAGCATAAATCGCATCATTACAGGTGGCGACAATTTGAACATCATTGAATCGTTTGAGATATGATTTAATAACCTCTATGGCTAGAGGTTCATCATCAACTATCATGCAGCGTGTTTTCATGAGGTGGTCTCATTTATATGCTTTAATTTTTAATTGTCAGAACGACCTCATATGAGTAGTTCTGGTCAGAAATAGTCAATGTATGAGCGTCAGGATACACCAGCTCCAGCCGCCGCCTGACGTTACGCAGGCCAATTCCAGGATTTTTTTCAGGGATAGGTTTTTTTTCATATTTCCCATTTTTAACAATAAAAATTATCTGCTCTGTAGTTATGTCCAATTGAATATGCAGCCATGGATTAAGTGGATTTTCACTTGTACCATGCTTGAAAGCATTTTCTACCAGAGGCAAAAGGAGTAGCGGGACAATCTGTAATCCTTGAAAATTGCCATTTTTTTCAAATTTTATGTCCAAATGCTTTCCGTATCTAAGCTTTTCCAAGGTGATATAATTATCCAACAGAGCAATCTCTTTTTCAAGATTAATAAATGGTGTGTTGCATTTGTAAAGAATATAATCAAGTAGACCAGATAACTTTAAAACAACTTCTGCAGTGCGGGGATCATTCATCAAAACCAGCGCATAGAGATTGTTTAAGGTGTTAAACAGAAAATGGGGATGAATCTGAGCCTTCAGGTAGGTAAGCTCTGAGTGTAGTTTTTCTTTTTCAATCTGTTGCTTTAGATATTCCGTTTTATACCAGTACTTCAATAACTTTATTGCAGATGCGATTGTAACTATCGTATATATCATTGCAACCTGATATAGGATGCTAAAAGTGGAAAAAGTGGTTCTGTTTAAATATTCGGGATCATATTTAGGTGCAACGTAATACATGACATTTATACGCTGCAGCAGTGAAAAAAAGAGAGCAGAACAGATAAACCATATTGCAAAAAGTAAAAATCTTCTTTTTAAAAGAAATCTGGGGATGAGAAAATATAGAGTAAAATAGGTTGCCATCATTACTATTGGCATATAACAAATAAATAATTGAAAATGAGCTGTATAGTTGCCTTTCGGGTGACCATCCATAAATGTATTAAAAATAAGATAGATAATCCAAAACAAGACGTGGGGAAGAAAGCGGTTTAATCTATTCTTTTTCATATAAGTATTTGAATCTCTAATTTTTCATTCTCATGACAGATAATTTAAGATAATTTTGTTTAGGATAAAATAAAAAAATGATGCACAGAGAGTTTTTCTGACAGACAGCAGGATTTCAAGGCCAGATGCCATTAAAGTGGATCTATTCCCTGACTGAGTCTTAACAAGAGTAATCTGGTAAAAAATCAATAATGTCATATCAGGAATATGTATCTTTGGCTCTTAGATTAAGACAGGATGATGAAACTTCATTATTATTAATGCTCACAGGAGAATTCAAGATGAAAAAGACACTATTTATTACCTGGATTATTTCATTTGCACCCATAATGTTATTTGCACAAAATGCATACAACAAGCCAGAGAGTGTAGTTTTTGATGAATCATCCAACACTTATTTCATTTCAAATTATGGTAAAGGTAATGTTGTAGTAGTTGATACGAATTATGTTGTTATAGATACGCTTGCAAGCAATTTATCATATTGTCTGGGGGTCCATCTAAAGGACAATGTTCTTTATGTATCATGCGATAAAAATTTGCAGGGATTCGATATTACAACTAAAAATAAAGTTTTTGATCTGAACATACAAAATATCACATGGCTGGATGGAATAACTTCGGATAATTCAGGATATTTATATGTTGTCAATGCCGGTGCCACTATCATACGAGTCAATATTAATGAAATATCCTATTCTACTTTTGTAACAGGTTTGCCAGCATCTTGTCAAGATATTGAATTTGATGAACGGAATAATCGCCTATTGGTTGTAGCTTGGTCAAGAAACTCATCAATTATGTCTATCGATCTTTCCACGCAAGTTGCAATAAAAATTCCAAATACAAATATTGGCAGATTTGATGGTATAACTATGGATCAAAATGGTAATACATATGTTGCAACTCACACATTGAACGGTGAAATTTATAAATTTGATATAGATTTCAGCAAGTCCGGAGAGAAGATTGAAGGAAATTTCAATAAGCCGGCGGGTGTGCATTATAACAAACGAGACAATATCCTGGTAGTCCCAAATTTTGGAGGTAATAATGTGATTTTTATTCCCATCCTTGCGACTACATCAGTTCGAGATGTTTGTGAAAGTTCAGCTTCCAGCATGATCGGCAATTATCCAAATCCTTTCCATTCTTCAACAACAATCTTTTTTCCACCAAACAATATGAATACAGAAATTGTTATTTATAATTTAAAAGGAAAAATAGTAAAGTATTTTTCAACGGTCCAAAATCAAACTTCGGTTTTTTGGAACGGGAATAACAATCAAAACATACCCGTTCCTTCCGGAACTTATTTTTATAAATTAATTGTAAATGGTAAAATGGAAGCAGCAAAAAAATGTTTACTACTCAAGTAACCCGTTGTGTATGGACTTCGGCAGGCATAGAGTATTAAAATCTAATAGAGCAAATATCCAACAGCAGAACACCGAATGTCGAATTTCCAGGGAGTTTTTACTTCGACATTCGATATTGGCTATTGGGCATTGGATATTCATCATTAATAAGAACCATTAAAAGATTCATCAGTCCAGTGGGAGATACATTGCCCCCGGGGAATCAGCGAAAGAGCAGCACTGGCACCCCGGGGGCAAATTTCTCATTGTCTCTGCAAGAGAGTCCTGCTCCTTAAGGACGACCGCGGCAAATTTCCTTGAGGCTTAGCAGGATTAACAAGATAAAAAAAGATAAACCTGTGTCTAAAATTCAAATAAACCTCGAGATCCCGAAAGACACAAAAGTAACCGGTATGTCAAGCCTCCTTGTCACATCCACACGGAAGAGATAGAAAAGTTTGTTCAAAGAGACACCTATTTCATGATGAAATTGATCTTGATATATCCAGCTGCCCGGCACACTATCCACCCTGTCTTTATCTATCCATGTACGAGCGGAAGCACCGTGCAGTATCAGTTCGCATCCTAATTTGGCAATGCTACCAAGCCCCAGCAATTCAAATGGGACAGTCCGAAAATTATATTCCCAAAAAATACCAAGATAATCTTCTCCTAAACTGGGACAATTTTGAACAGATTTTAAAACACCAAACGGTGAAAAACGATTAAGAGCCACATCAAGACCTTTCCAATTTTGAATTGGCGGAACGCCCCAAGACAGCCCTCCTGCTATACGCAATTCAAGGCAGTTAGCAAGGAACCGGCGACGCAAAAATGTAGGAATGCGCCAATCTATAGATGCATGCAGCTGTGTATAATTAAAATCAGATTTCAGTGCGCTGCCTGAATGTACGGCCCTGAACATCATCCTTTTCTGCGGGCCAATGCCCAGAGGAACCTGAGTGCCATACTCCCACTTCAGTGAGAGCGCCCTGTTTCTTCCGGCTTCAATGGATGGATTATCACGAAGCATCCTTCGTCTAAAAAAACTATAATCTGTTGTTTTAGAAAGTGAAGTATGCATTTCATCACATAACTCCAGCATTATTGTTGAATTTAACAGGGGAATATCTTTCTGCCAACTAAGTCGAGTCTCAGTCTTTTCATAGTAATCCCAGTAGTCAGCAGTACCCATTAACTGAAACGCGCTGGCAATAAGCCTTGGATAAATCTGTGTTGGTCCAATGCGTTCACTCCACTTGCGATATGACAAACTAAAATCTCCGGCATCCAGTGCCCCTCCATATACCCATCGTTTAGGACCAAATCGATATCCACCTGTAGCCCTTAACATTATTTTTTTTGAGAGGCGGAGACGATTCTCCACAGCCAGATGTAGTCCATCCACACGATTAAACCAGATCTGAGGGGCCAGTAAATAAGGTTTTGCTTCAACCAGACCAAGTTCTTCGGCCTCTTCCTCTTCAGCAGCTTTAATCATAAATCTTGCAAGAAATCCGGAGGGCTTCATTGCTTTGATCATATTAAATGTGCTGTCTGTATTGGCGTAGGCAAATTTCTCTTCTTCTGTCAAGGGGACGATAATCGGATCTGCATCTGAAAAAACCGGATTAGCCTTAACAGAAATAGAGTCAATAAGTATCTCTTCTTCATCATAAAGCGAATCCGGTAAATGGACATTTACCTCATAGTGACGAATTTCATAAAAATCATCCATACGCATGGGAGCAAATCTCAGGCCCGGAATAGCCACTGTTGCTTCTGCACACCTGACCGTGGAAACAGGAAGCATAACATTGTCAACTAATGCAAAACGCTGTAGATAAGAATAGCGCGCCTCATCAAAGGGCTTTGGGAAAAGCATATGATCAGCTGTCCGTAAATCTATGCTGATCAAATCATATTCATCAGTAACAATTATTTTACCCTGAAACAGCGGCTGTAATCTGGACTTGGGAATCACTTCAATTTCATATTCAAGATGATCTGAAACTTCTCTCTCTGCAAACAGCTTGAAATCATAATATTTCAAAGCCTTTGGATGCATTACAGAGATCAACTGAAATTGAGAAACTTTAACTTCATCCTCATAAAAATTAGGCATACGGCCTGCATGCGGCAAAAATGCATCCCTTGTATCAGCAGTCTGCCGCATAGATTTAATCACATCACGTGTGCCTCGTTTACGGTCCCAGTATATCTCCGAAAGATTCTCCCGTACCAGAAAAGGCCCATCTTCATTGGCAAATGAAGCACGGCAATATGCTTCTGCACGGTAAGTTCTGAATTTCCCCCACCAACGTAGTTTCTTGGCTATGGCCCGGCGCATAATCTTGACACCCTGATCTTCATTATCAATAGTCACTCCAAGCAGATGGATGGGTGCCGAATGCAGCCGGATATGTATCGGTGCTGACGGCGGAATATCTATAGACAAAATTTGCGGATCATACCCTATATGCTGCACCTTAATCTTTACAGGAAGGGACGGTATCTTCAGCCGGAAAGCACCTTCAGTGTTAGAGATTGTGCCTTTGTGTGTATCCATGATCTGGATATTTACATAAGATAAGGGTTCGCCATTATCGTGATTGCGAATTGTCCCGTTAATAACACATTGTCCTCTGACTTGCATGGCGATGAATATAATTAACAGCGACACATAGATCATTCGATTCATAGTATTCTCCCTACACGCAATCCGTTATTTGATGTCTGAAATTTGAACAGATGCCATATTATCATCAGTATGCCTGTCAATCAGGCGGCAGAATGGATCAATTCCAACTATGGCCGGTTTACCATTAACAATAAAACAAAGCGTATTCTCTTCCGCATCAATCCAATATTTTTGTGAGTACAATATTTCATCATCATCATCAAATACAACAAAATCGATAAGATCATGAGGCCTCAATTTTTCTTCTTTTCCACGTTCATCACATCTTACTTTCTGTACTATAAATTCAAAGCATAACTCATATTGATCTTCTGAAATAACTTTGGCTGAGGCCTTCACACTTTTATTATCATAGATTATGATCTGCTCAAACAATTCATCAATTATAGTATGAAGCGAATCCGGTGCAGCTTCACGAAAGTAACGGATGAGATCCAGTGATACTGGCGCATCGCCTTGATGGAAAGCATAATCTTCCACAAATTGATGGATAGCTTGATTCAATGCAGCCTTGCCCAAGTAGTCCTGCAGAGCATACATTGCCATCATGCCTTTTTCATAGAAGACATACTTGGTCTCAAAATTGACAAGTGAAATTGGTCTTTCTTCATCCCGCTCAGTGGCACGGCCCCGCAGGTACGAACGAATACGACGCTTCATATATGATGTAATCACATCCTGATCATAGGACTCCTGCACAACCAGCAAGGCCGAATACTGCGCCATCACTTCCGAGAGAAAGAACTCACCGGCTACACCGGCTCCTGCCACAATAAAGGGCCACCACTGGTGACCCACTTCATGGGCCATAACACGGTGGGCAAATGGCAATTCCTGTCCTTCAAATTTAGCCATAAATCCATAACCTTCAGAAATGGGAATCACACCGGGATATGCCTCCGCCATTATTTCATAACGGGGAAATTCAACCAGCTTCATACTCCCATATGGATAGGGAGAATAGACTTGATCAAACAGAGTAAGTGATTGAATTGTAGCATCCAGCATTAAGTCTACATTCATGTCATGCTGAGGGTGATAGTATATTTCAACAGGTATTCCCTGCCACATCCTCTGTTTAACAGCATAACGACCGGAGATAAAAGGTACATACTTCATCATGGAATGTTGAGATTTATAATGGAAATATCTCCTGCCATTCTCTTGCCAACTCTTCACCAGGGTTCCTGAAGTAATGGCAATCTGATCTGACGATGTACTCATCACCGTTTCATAATCAACCAATTCTGCATCATGCCCAATAATATTACCCTGCAGGCCCAATTTATCATCAATGGCGGGCAATCTCTCTCTATGGGGCAGATCGTACTTCTTCCTCTTCCCGTTATCTTCCAGTTCAAGCCAGCGGTCATAACCTATATATGGCAGAAGATGATTGCTGCCCAGAGATGTTCCATTCTGAACAAGATTAGTATTTACATCTCTGTCCTGAAAACCTTTCTGAGCTATTCTGATATCAAACCACATAGAACATGTATCACCCGGCATGAGAGTTTCTTCCAATGTATATCTGTATACGCCATGCCGCTGTGATTCTTCAATCAATGAATGTCTTCTGCTGAACCGAAGATCCTCAACCTGGGCTACACAAAATGTTTGAACAAATATTTCAGTAACCGGATCTACAGATTTATTCTGTAGTACCAGATGTCCGGCGGAGTTCACTTTAATATCATCGGGGAAAATATCCACTGCCATGCTTACCGATACTGTACTTAGTTGAGGCGAGTTCTCAAATTTTTTATATTCATTCTCATATTCAACCTGCCGCTTCTCCACTGCTTTGGTGCTTTCATAAAAATTCAATACTGTAGTATTATGAATAATGAAAACACCCATGCAGATCATACCGGTGAGAGCCGTAATACTCACACCCAACTTTGACCGGGACCATCTGTTACGAAGCTCTATAAAACGTGCTTTCAGGCCCGTATCATAACCCCGGACCAGAAACAACAATGCCAGAACAATAAATAAGATCGATACAAATACCCAATAGAGATTATACGATACAATTGCTTTTATGAAAGGACTGTATCCAACCAGATCTGAATATATATAGCTTGGCACCTGCCCGAAAGTCCATAAATTATGCTCCAGCCCCATCATGACAATAAAGTCATCACAAATCAGCAATGTTACAATCCAACCCAGGAACTTATGATTCACCAAAACCTGAACAGTCAAAGCCAATATGCCTATCAATGAAAAATACAGCCATCGGTGTCCAAACAATTCCCTGATATATAATCCCGGTTCAAGATGAGTATACCCCTGTGTTAGTTGAATAAAAATTCCGGAGGCCATGGCAATTACCTGAATAACTGCCAATGTACCCAATAAGGCAGCTAATTTACCAATAAACACTACCCATTCCGGTACAGGAAGCGGATCAAGATATATACTGACCCCTTCTCTTCTCTCCCGCCAGATCAATTCAACTGAGAGGAAAAGTACAATTACAAGGAGCAGGAAATAGTATGCATCATAAAAAACATCCAGTACCTGACTGGTTGCAGGATAGGTTGGAGTGCCACGGACCAGGCCGATACTGCGGAAACCTGCAAATATCGCTATGCCCGTACCCATTATCAGTATTGCCCGGAAATATTTATTGGAGAAAATGCATTTCATCTCATTAATGAAGATTGAAAACATCTGCATCAATCTTGTCTTGAAATCATCTCTCGGCTGCACACTTTGCATCATAATCTTTAGAGCCACAGGCCCGATCTTTTTTTCTTTTACTGATACCTTCTCAGGATTATTCAAGCCGGATTCCTGTACTTCAGCAAATTGAAAGCGTTTAAATAAGATTCCCAATATTGTCAATCCGATGCCTGTAAAAATCAATCTGTTCAGAAGAAGCGGACCGGACAAAGGTAAAAGTTGGATATTCTTTTGAGCCAAGGCCCAAAAGCCATATGAAGATTGAGCAGCAAGTACGCTGAAGGGATCAATTAAATTTGCCAGGAAGCGTGTGTCAGGATGCCCGGCCAGCCGTGAAGCCAGGAGAAACATTAATAAGATGATAACACCGCCGGTATAGACGGGCATTGTTTTCCGGGTTGAAATTGCCATTGCAAAGAATATGGCTCCGACAAAAATGATATTTGGAATAATACCAACAAAAATAGGATACACATAGGGCCAGATAGAAAATATACCCAGCCTGTCCGCTGCACCAAAAAGTGGAATAATCTGCACAAGCAATGCTCCCAGCATCGCACCGGAAAAGACATACAAAGTAGCCAGGGCAGCACCTATAAACCTGCCTCCCACATAGTTCATTTTTGTAATCGGGTATGAGAAGAAGAGTCCCTGTGTTTGATATTGATAGTCTCTCGATGCCGCTTTTCCAAAAAATGCACATGCAATCAATGTACCTGCATATGACATTATTACTGCAAGATGATAGAGGATGAAAGGTGCGTTCACAAAAAGATGTATTGACCTGGCTTCCCCAACCATACGCAAGGGGCCGCTGCCCCTTACAATACCCATATAGCTGATGAGCACAAATAACAAAAAATATATGTGTGTAGATACTTTGTTGAAACGATTTTTCAATTCAAACGCTGCAATATGCCAAATCATGTCAAATATCTCCTTCAAACAATTTTTTTAATAGTCTTGAAGTACATATCTTCAAGATCAGCTTCAACAGGTTCAAAACCTTCAGGCTGTGTAGAATGGTAAACATGAATACATATTTTCCCCGCATATAACCTGGAAAGAACAATTTCATGTTGCTCATGATAATCGGCTATCTCATCTTTATTGATAATTTTCTGCCAGATTTTTCCGTTAACATTATCTATAGCGTCAACAGTCCTGCCATAATAGAGAATCTCACCTTCATGCAGTATGGCCATCTGATCACAGAGTTGCCGGACATCATCCACAATATGTGTAGAAAGAATTACAATTCTGTCCTCACTGATCTCACTCAGGATATTGTGGAATCGATTACGTTCTTCGGGATCAAGGCCTGCAGTGGGTTCATCAACGATCAGCAATTCAGGATTGCCGGCTAAAGCCTGGGCAATTCCAAACCGCTGTTTCATACCACCGGAAAAACCACCTAACTTCCTCTTCCGAACATCAATGAGATTAGTCTGCTCCAAAAGTGCCTCAACCAATATGTTACGTTTTCGTTTATTTCTGATGCCTTTGAGCAAAATGATATGGTTGAGCATCTCTTCAGCAGACACATCGGGATAGACACCAAAAGATTGCGGCAGATAACCCAGTATCTTCCGAACATCCTGGCGGCTCTGTTTAATATCTTTTCCATCAATTATTATGCATCCCTGATCAGGAACCTGCAGAGTGGCAATAATCCTCATTAATGTTGATTTGCCAGCACCATTGGGTCCCAGCAAACCAAACATACCATTGGAGAAGACCATATCGATCCCTTTAAGTGCTCTCACACCGTTGGAATATGTCTTAGACAACGATTGAATTTCTAATTTCATGTTTCACTCCATTGTTTTATTTCCGATATTAAATAGATTGCTCCTTTAGCTCAACATACGACGAAACCAGGTAAAAGATTATAGGACAGGTTACTCATTTTGATAAAACAGGAAGGGTTTCCTATACACAAAACACAGTTAAAACGAAACAAAAGAAGATAGAAGCAGTCAACTAGAGTAGAGTAAAAAATTCCGTTATTTGTTGTGTTGCTATTTGGGATTTGCTATTTGTCATTTGGGATTTGTCATTTGGGATTTGGAATTTGGAATTTAAAAAGATCCATCCCCATCGATAATACATTATTAAACAGGAACTACCATGCGCCATGTTTTACTTCTTCAAACCCTCTTACTATTGTTTGCAGGTGCGGTAATTATCGGATACCTTTCACAGCGCTTCAAAGCTTATAATTATAAATATCTCAAACCAATCCTATACCACCTTTTTTTCTACAACATGCTGGTGCTGCTGATGGCCTGTTCACTCTATTTCAAGTTGAACTTCAACGAACAATCTTTTGTGAATACTCATTCCGGATTCAAATTGTTTGGCTACATTCTCGGATACATTGTTCTGATATGCACAGCATGGGCTACGTGTAATATATATTTCGGTTTTACAGATAAAAAAGTTCCACAAATTTTTTCATGGACATTCTGGATAGTCACTACAATTCTTATGATATTGGAATTCATCAAGTACAAACTACAGTTACAAAATCAAATCTTGCCCTGGCTTACATTTATCAGTGAGTGGATAACAGACAATGCTCCAATTATAGAACTTATTTTTCTGGGATTACTGTATCGGCGTGCAAGAAAACTTTCTCACAGCAAAGAAAGAAAAATGATAATGGCTTTTGTTTTAATCTATTTATCGCGTTTTCTGGTATTATTAGCTGTGCTACCTCTGCCCAAAATATTACCGGTACTATTTTTTGCAGCCTTCCTGATCTCAGGCAGTGCCTTGCCGCTCATATGGTTCAAATACTATTTTCTTCCCTATGAACAGCAAAGGCAAATCACCAATGAGCAAAAGCCGTTAATTGAACAACTTGTTGAATGCTACGGCATTTCAAGACGGGAAAAAGAAATTCTTGAACTGATTCTTCGGGGTAAAACAAATCCGGAGATTGAAGAAAAACTATTCATCTCTTATCACACAGTTAAAAACCATGTGTATAAAATATTTCAAAAAATGGGTGTGAGTAACAGGTATGAATTAATGCATTTAGCGTCGCATCAGGATGAGGCATGATTGGTGTAGGCTGTCATCCAAAACGCAATTCACCTCCTGTTTTCGACACAGGGACACCCAAATTTTTATAAAATGAAAGAAGAGCAGGAACATTTGCCTACGAAAAAGAGCGGAAAATATAAAAAAAAGAGCACTCGAACAGAGATCAAAAAGACCACGAAGCCGCCCTGCCCTGCCTGAAAGATATTGATGAATGCTGGTGGAGC
>JAGLOF010000096.1 GCA_023139105.1 bacterium | reverse complement strand
GTGGTCTTTGTGATCTCTGTGCGAGTGCTCTTTACTAAACGCCTGTCACTGCAAAGGAGTCCGCTTTTTTTGGGCAACTGTGGCAGTCTACTTGATGCTCAGCAGGAACTATTCATCAAATCTAAAATAATAAAGCCCCGCGATTTTATCACGGGGCTTTATTGTCTCAAAAGAGGAAATTAACTTATCATTGCCTTGTAGTTCTCTGCATCCATCAGATTTTTCAGTTCAGCTACATCTGATATTTTAATTTTGAGAATCCAGCCCTGGCCAAAAGGATCCTTGTTGATAAGCTGAGGATCTGCATCCAGTCCGTCATTAACTTCAATGATTTCTCCGGATATGGGGCAGTAGAGATCAGACACAGCTTTAACAGCTTCAATGTTAGCACATGGTTGAAATTGTGTAGTGCTGTCGCCAACCTGGGGAAGTTCGACAAATACGATATCTCCCAATTCACCTTGGGCATATTCTGAAATACCAATTGTGGCAGTGTCTCCTTCAACAAGAACCCATTCATGTTCTTTTGTAAAATGCATCTTTTCCGGTACATTCATTGTGTTCACCTATGTGTAATGTTAAGGGTTAATGTTTCCATGTCTCAAGGAAATTTGTATCAAAATTTCCTGATTGGAACCTGGCATCACTCAACAACTGTTGATGAAAAGGGATGGTTGTTGGAATGCCTTCTATAATGAATTCACTTAAAGCTCTGAGCATTTGATCTATTGCTTCTTCCCGGTCACGGCCATGACTAATAATCTTTGCAATGAGGGAATCATAATAGGGCGGTACAACATATTGGGCATAGGCGTGAGTATCTACTCGTATGCCGTATCCGCCGGGTACATGAAAATTTTCGATTCTTCCGGGCATGGGCCTGAAGTCTTTGGCAGGATCTTCTGCGTTGATTCTGCATTCAATTGCATGGCCTTTTGGAGCCAGGCCAGCCGCCGTCTTTTCCAAGTTATTACCTGCTGCTATTTTGAGTTGTTCTTTTACAATGTCGATTCCATAGACCATTTCAGTTACAGGATGTTCAACCTGGATGCGTGTGTTCATCTCCATGAAATAGAAAGATCCATCTTTATCCAGTAGAAATTCAACAGTGCCAGCAGATCTATAATCGATGGCTTTGGCACCGGCCACTGCCGAATCAATCATGCGCTGGCGCAGTATGGAGTCTACTGCAGGAGATGGTGACTCTTCAATAAGTTTCTGATGTTTTCGCTGGATAGAGCAGTCCCGCTCTCCCAGAGCCATGATATGGCCTTTGCCATCGCCTAAAATTTGTACTTCAACATGACGTGGTGCTTCAAAATAACGTTCCAGATACAGAGTTGCATTGCTAAAAGAAGCACGGGCTTCAGCTGAAGCCATTTGAAATGCCGATTCCATTTCCTTATGGTTGCGGGCAATACGCATACCTTTGCCGCCGCCACCGGCTGCAGCCTTGACAATTACAGGATAGCCAGTATCATTTGCAAGAGAAATTGCCTGAGCTACAGATTCCAGACTGCTTTTACTGCCGGGGATTACAGGAACGCCGGCCTCTTTCATAATAGATTTGGCGGCAATCTTATCTCCCAGCTCCGCAATCATCTTTGATGTTGGACCAATGAAAATCAGGCCGGAGCGTTCGCAGATCTCTGCGAATCGGGCATTTTCAGCTAAAAAACCATATCCGGGATGTACAGCATCGGCATTGGTGATTTCTGCAGCTGCAATAATCCTTGGCATTGCCAGGTAGCTCTCAGATGCGGGGGCTGGCCCGATACATACGGCTTCGTCGGCAAAACGGACATGCAAACACTCTCTGTCAGCCTCAGAATAGACAGCTACGGTTTCATATCCAAGCTCCTTGCAGGCACGTATAACCCGTAGAGCAATTTCTCCCCGATTTGCTATTAGTACTTTTTTCATTTAATCGGTTTTACCATAAATAACGGTTGATTGTATTCAACTGCCTGGCCGTTTGCGACCAATATTTTAGTGATTCTACCACTGACTTCAGATTCAATTTCATTCATAAGCTTCATGGCTTCAATAATACAGATTATCGTACCCTTTTGAATTTCATCACCAGTATTGACATAGGGCTCCGAGTCCTGGCCGGGAGCAGAATAAAATGTACCAACCATTGGTGATTTAATTGCAACCTGATCATTCTGTTCCGGTTTTTTCCCGGACTCAAGGGCTGGAACATGATTCTGTATCTGCTCTGCAGTAGAATTATGAATTGCCTGCGTTACCGGAAGGGTAGGAGCAATTGTTTGAGGTGTCTTGGTAATAGAAATTTCAAAATCAGTTTCTTTGATTTCAAGCGAATTAATATTACTTGATTCCACCAACTTGATCAAACGCTTGATTATAGCATATTGCATACTACCCCCGTATTTTAAACAATGGAGATTATTTTACACGTTCAACATATTCGCCGGTTCTGGTGTCAACTTTGACACGAGTACCTTCTTCAAGAAATAATGGCACCTGTATTACGGCCCCGCTCTCCAGTGTGGCCGGTTTGGAACCTCCCGAGGCTGTATCGCCCTTGAAGCCCGGGTCAGTTTGCGCAACTTTCAGAACGACAAAGATCGGAAGTTCAACGACCAGTGCTTCTTCTCCGTTAAATAGAATTTCCAAGTCCATACCGTCAATCATGAGTTTAGCAGCGTTTCCTACAATTGTTTCGTTAATTGAAACTTGATCGAATGTGTTGTTATCCATGAATATATATTCGTCACCGTTGGCATAGAGAAATTGAAAAGGTTTTTTCTCCAACCTTACATCGTCAATTTTATCTCCGGAACGAAAAGTCCGCTCAATTACACGCCCTGTCTTTACATTCTTAAGTTTTGTACGGACAAATGCACCGCCTTTGCCGGGTTTTACATGCTGAAACTCAGAGATGGAGTAAAGGTCGCCATCCATTTTAAAAACAAACCCGTTCCTGAAATCACTTGTTGTTGCCATTGTCTATTTACTCCACATTGATTGAACTGTAAATTTTTTAATCAGCCAGCAAGATGTTATTTGGAATTATCTATACAAATAATGCCGGATCATTCCCTCTTGAGTATAATTTGACAATTATGTGTACATACTCAAAGGATCAGGTAATTTAAAAGAAAAATATTACTTTGTCAACCGTAGTTTACAGGTGTTGCTAAAACATTGTAACCAGCAGCCTGTCGGACTTACGTCAATATAATCCTGTCCTGTTCTTTTTTTGTCACTTTCAGGTATTTTTTGGATTAATAACGAAACTCCAACATGCTCTGTATTATCTGCGGGTGCATTACTTTCTTAAAAATTATTCCGCAAATGACACGGATTTTCGCAGTATACATTCAATCCGGTAATAAAAGAGCTCTCTCATTCACATAATCTTACAACGCAGTTTCTCCCTGAATTCGGCTCCCAAGCCGAAAAGAAGTTTGTGAACCAAGAGCTTTGTCATTTGAATTTTGGATTTTGTTATTTGGAATTTGTTATTTGTTATTTGGATTTTGTTGTTTGTTATTTTTATATAATGGGAGTGATTTTTATGTTTGATGGAAATCGGCATAACTTTTGCAGTCAAAATACTAGTCAAATATAATAACTATGTGGATTCCAAAATGCAAAAATTTTCAGTAATTTTAATATTATTTTTATTAATATCAGGCACATTAAGTGCTCAGAACTGGCTGGTTACGCATACAGGTGATGAGGGTGACGGTTCTTTAAGATGGGCTCTACAGCAAGCGGCAGGTCACCAGGGAGCCGATACTGTGCAATTTGCCATTCCAGTATCTGATGAAGGTTATGACGGAATTGTGTGGTTTATAAGGCCATTGACTGTATATGCAAATCTTTTTGGAGACAGTCTCTACCTGAACGGTCATTCCCAGACGGTTTTCAGTGGTGATATAAATGCAGAAGGCCCTGAAATTTTTCTGGATGGCTCAATGTTGGAGGCCGGGCATTACGGCCTGTCAATTACAGGCAGCAATCAACGTATAAATGAAATAGGATTTACCGGATTTAGCGCATATGGTATAAGTATATGGGGAGATACGGCCGAGAGCAATGTTGTCAGTATGTGTTTTTTCGGAAGATATATTTTGAATGCAGATACTACAGATAATACCATGGGTATATTCATGGCAATGGGAGCACATCATAATGAAATTGGCCTACCCGGTAATGGTAATATCTTTGCCGGAAATTTGGGAGATGCTATTCATGTTTCCAATGTAAATAATAATATATTTGCAGCCAATATGATAGGTCTCATGGCTGATGGAACTGCACTCTGCGGAAATGGTGCAGAAGGTATTGATATGCGTGATGGGAGCTATGAAAATATGATTGGCGGTCATGGGCCTGAATCGGCCAACATTATAGTTGCCAATGGTGGTTCGGGTATTGGACTGGGAGGGGATGGAACCAGCAGCAATCAAGTGCTTAATAACAATATCGGACTAATTGATGATGAAGGAAGTGATGCCGGAAACCATTTGATGGGTATTTATATTTATGGTGGTGCAAGTGCTAATGTAATTGGCAGTGAAGGCACTGGAAATATAGTGTCGGGCAATCATGTTTATGGGATAGGAATTCGTAATACAGGTACAGATTCAAATATAGTAGCATCTAACTATATTGGACATGGCATAGCAGATGGTGCTGCTAATGGTAATTCAGATGCGGGTGTACGAATCTATGATGGTGCATCCTTCAATAGAATCGGTCCCCTTAATTCTATTCGGTTTCAGAGCGGCCCCGGAGTATGGATAGACGGTGCTGCTGCACTGAGTAATAGTGTTACTGAAAACAATATTACCGGAAACAGTGAAGAAGGTATTCGTATAACAAATAATGCCAACGGTGGAATCGCTTCACCGGTCATTGTGTCTCTACATCCCCTGACTGGCATTTCTGAACCCGGTTCAGTCATAGAAATCTTTTCGGATATAGATGATGAAGGACAATATTTTGAGGGGCAGACCAATTGTGATGACAATGGGATGTTTGTCTTCTCCGGTGAATTAAGAGGTCCCTCAGTGACGGCAACAGTTACAGACGGATCGGGCAATACATCATCTTTTTCAGTACCATTTTCATTTGGCAGCATCCTGGTGACTAATACCAGTGATTCCGGAGAAGGATCATTGCGGTGGGCCCTGGATATAGCTAATAGTCAGGCCGGTCCTGATACAATCAATTTTGATATTTCTTTGACAGATCCGGGCTTTGACGGTGTGATTTGGAGGATTAAACCAGAACTTAATCTGCCTACTATAACGGATAATTCTACAATGATTCATGGATTATCTCAGAGTCTGAACCAGGGGAATACCAATACATCAGGGCCTGAAATTGCTATTGATGGTAGTCTTAATCAGCAAGGAAACGGACTGTCGGTTATTTCGGCATACAATAGATTATCCGGTATCATGGTTGTTAATTGCAGCGATTTTGGAATTGCTGTATTCGGAGATAAGGCCAGAAATAATCTGATTGATGCATGTTATATAGGCACTACGCCTGACGGCCTGGGAACAGAGGGCAATATAAAGGGAATACTTTTCTATGACGGAGCAGCTCAGAATATAGTTGGAGGCACTACACCCGGACTTAGGAATGTGCTTTCAGGTAATATTAATGATGCAATTCATATTGATATGGCTGATAGCAATATTGTTATCGGTAATTATATTGGAACAGATCCAACAGGATTAATTGCTAACGGTAATGGTGTGAGCGGCCTGGGTGATGGCGTGGATATTCGCAATGGTTCAAAATTCAATAGGGTTGGCGGATTGATTGTTGAAGAGCGTAATATAATTAGTGGTAACATCAGTGTTGGCGTGAGAATGCATGGAGAGGGTACATCTTATAATACGGTTCTAGGTAATTATATCGGTATTGATGTAGATGGCTTGAGTGCCATTCCAAATAAATTGTACGGTGTATTTATACACGAAGCGGCACATTCCAACACAATTGGTGGTATTGAGGATGGAGCCTGCAATGTGATCTCCGGTAATTTGGTTAATGGTGTGACTTTGAGAGATACAGGAGTCGAGAATAATCAAATAATGGGTAATTGGATTGGTCTTTCGGCCCGTGGGAATCGAGCAATATCCAATGGTATTGATGGTGTGCGTATAGAAAGGGCGGCCAATAACAATATTCTGGGTCCGGATAATGTAATTTCAGGCAATGTCAGGCACGGTGTCTCAATTCAGGACTCTATTACAGTGAATAATATTGTTGCCGGTAACAAGATTGGTTTGAATACAGCTGGAGCAGATACTGTGGCAAACGGTGGCTGGGGCATCTGTTGTGATGAAGATACAAGGTCGCATCATCTTGGCAGCGAGTCTCTTGGCGGTAATATTGTAACGGGTAACCGCTGGGGTGGCATTAGCGTGAAAGGTAATTCAGCAGATTCCATTATTATATATAATAACTGGATCGGCCTCACAGCTTCCGGGCTTCGCGCACCGGGAAATGGCAGTGTGGGGCTATCATTAGAGGGTAGTGAACATGTTATAAATGGCAATATTATTGTTGCAAGCAATGGTAGTGGTGTTGTACTGGGTATGAGTAGTTTTAATTGTATGTTATATGGAAATCGTATTGGGACTTCTATCAGTGGTAAAGCCTTTCCCAATCAAGGTGATGGCATTCATGTTGATAGCTTTTCTGAAAACCATGTTATTGCCAGTGATAATTATATCTGGCATAATAGCGGATGGGGCATAGCTCTGACAGATTCTACATCCGAATTTATCCGGATTTCAGCAAACAGTATCTGGAATAATGCATCAGGAGGTATTAGTCTGCCCTATGGAGCTAATGGTGGTATTGATCCTCCGGTAATTAATGCAAGCTCACCTCCCGGTGGTATAGCTGTCGCTAATGCCAGGGTAGAGATATTTGTAGATTCATCAGGTCAGGGGCGTGTATATCAGGGTGCTGTTATTGCTGATGCCAATGGTAGCTGGACATGGACAGAATTATTACCAGGCTCTTTTATTACGGCAGTGGCAGTAACTGGCGATGGAAGTACATCGGCATTTTCAAATGTGTTTGAAGTAATTGTATCGTCGGTAGAGACAGAACAGCTGCCCGGATCTTTTCTTCTACATCAAAATTTCCCCAATCCGTTTAATCCTGTTACAACTATTAAATATGAGGTCGCTGAGAATACACATATATCCCTGATAGTGTTTAATATCCTGGGCAGGCCTGTGGCTAAATTAGTAGATAAAATTCAATCCTCCGGCCAATACAGGATTGAATTTGATGCGTCCGCCCTGCCTTCGGGTATATATTTCTACCGCATTGAGGCACTAAAATTTAAAGCTGTATGTAAAATGATACTGTTGGAGTAGGGAATTACTCGTTCATCCGTATTAAAGGTAAACAGATTAATATGGGAGGGCGAGTAATAGATATGGTAAAAATGTCTTGACAAGTAAAGTATTGGTTGGTATATTAAATAATTATAGATAAACTGGAGTTTGCCTACAGAACAGTTCGCTACAGGTTGATTGGATTTATTGACATTCTCAAAAAAAGAGGAGCTGCGTCAACCCATTGACCTTAGCGAGCTTTATGCATGATGTCCGGCCGGTGCTTGAAGTTCATAAGGAGATGAATGTGAACTTACAGGAATCGGCCTTTTTGTTGAATGAAGGAGTTTTACGATGAAAATGAAGAAAATTATTACACTCATGCTGGTTATTATTATGACTTTTACAGGTGTTGCAAATTTATTTGCCATAAGCCAGGCTGCAGTGTTGTTTCTATTAATTTCACCCGGTGCACGCTCAGCCGGTATGGGAGAGTCATTTGTAGCTATTGCAGATGATGCAACGGCTGTATATTGGAATCCTGCTGGATTGGCATTTCAGACAGGGCGTGAAGTTACATTTATGCATGCTAATTGGTTACCCGGATTTGGTGCCGCTACTTCGGATATGTACTATGAGTTTCTGGCTTACAGGCAATACTTTGAAAGTCTTGGTGGAACATTGGGAGCAAATGTTACTTTCCTGAACCTCGGTGAAATGAATGAAACCAGTGAAGACGGCCCGCAGATACTTAGTACTTTTAATTCCTGGGATCTTGCGGTTTCTCTCTCATATGCTACCAAGTTGGGTGAGAATCTGGGGCTTGGCGTAGGAATGCGCTATATAAGGAGTAATTTAGCACCCATAGGTGCCGGAGAAGAGAAGGGTATCGGTGTTGGAACTGCTTTTGCTGTCGATCTTGGGGTATTATATAAGTTTGGATTTATCAATGGATTAAGTTTTGGTATGAACTTATCCAATATGGGGCCTAAAATTACATATATTGACAAAAAGCAGGCAGATCCTCTTCCCACAAATTTGAAGATTGGTTTTGCATATAAAGCTTTGGATACAGAGTTTAACCGTTTAGTTATAGCTGTAGAAACAAATAAGCTTCTGGTACATGGCCGTGATGATTTTTTTAAGGCAATGACTAATTCTTTTTCATTGCCATTTCGCGAACAGGCCAGAAGCATGATTAGTTCTATCGGGCTGGAGTATGTATATAATAATATGATCTCTTTGAGAACCGGATATTATTATGATGAAGAAGGCCAGGTAAAATATCCTGCTTTTGGTGCCGGGCTACAATATGCTGCATATCGCTTTGATTTTGCATATGTTGCTGCCAAACAGGGCCATCCACTGGCAGATACAATGCGTTTTTCCTTAACAGCAGGTTTTTGATTTTATAAGCATCGGTTAAAAAATAGTTTAATAAGAATATGCCCCGCAGCACCATAAAGTTGTGGGGCTTTTTTAAAAATCGGATATAGTTATATATATTCATGCTATTCTGAAAACGGAGGATTAATTGTGAGAGTTCACTATGGTATAATGTTGATTTTATTTGTAGTAATCACTGCCGGAGCTGCTGATTTTCCTCAATCTGATACATGGGAACGGCAGATTGAATTACGTTCTATTATGTTTGCATCAAATATAGACACCAACTCCGATATAGTGCCTGCCGGGCAGGTGCAAAAAGCTTCAGGTTTAAGTATCTTATTTTCAACGGCTGTTCCCGGTGCCGGACAATTATATACAGGATCATGGATAAAGGGTATAGTTTTTCTGGCTGCCGAGGTCGCCCTGTGGACTGGTAGTAGTAAGTGGAATACTGAAGGCCAGGATCTGGAAGATCAGTTCCATGACTATGTTGATATCGACAATCATTGGAATTATGATAAATGGCATGAAAATTACAATTCCGGTACTGATCCCTCAACTCATCATCTGCCACGTGATGAAAACGGGGATATTGTCAAGACTCAACAGTATTATGAGATGATAGGTAAATATAATCAATTCAAACAGGGTTGGTCTGATTGGACTGCCGGAGGCCCGGATTTAACTCCACGACGTGATCATTATGAGACCATGCGATATAATAGTAATCGTGCTTTTATAAAGGCCTCTTACTGTACAATGGCCATTCTGGGCAACCATTTGATCTCGGCACTGGATGCAGTATTAACATACAAGCGCATCAATGCCCGTGCGCGTATGAATATGGCATTTACACCGGTTATTAATGAGCCGGTTATATGTACCGGATTGGCTTTAAGCTGGTAGAGCACTTTATATAAAATAGCAAAATACAAAGTGCAAAAGTCGAAAGTAAAAAGTAAAAAGTAAAAAAGCAAAACACAAAACACAAATAGCAAAATACAAATTATGTGTTAATATATTTATTCTACCCCCATCCGTTGAAATCAATCTACTTCCAGTTGCATGATTAATGGGCAGTTCCTGCTGAGCCTTGAGGGGACTGCCGCAGTCGTCCTGAAGGAATGGACTTCGCAGTGACAGGCGTTTAGTAAAGAGCAGGACAATATTGACGTAAGTCCGACAGGCTGCTAGAACACGCTCCCACCCTGCCATGCCCCAAGGATATTGAATATTCATCAGTCCAGTGGAAGATACATTGCCCTCGGGAAATCAGTGGAAGAGCAGCACTGGCACCCAATGGGCTATCTAACCGGTTTAGCACCCATACCCAGTGCCGTCATCTCGAACGCCATCTTCACCGGCAGTGAGAGATCTTATAACTTTAAGGTTACGCCGTTAACTAATTTTTTTAAGATCTCTCAGTCGCAAGCTCCATCGAGATGACACGTCGGGGAGGAAAGGCTCGCAATGAAGCTCCCGGAAAATAATTTTGATTCTGTCCTTTTTGTCATCGCGAAGTACTCTTCCTGAGAGATCTTGAAGACATAGAGTCCATTTATATGAATTTGGGTGTCCCCGTGTTGGAAACAGGATAGCTTTGCAGCAATGAGAGTTTAATGACATTTATTTCCGCCTCCTGATTTTTTAGGCATGCCCTTTGTAGTATAATTTTATGATGCTGTGAACATATTGTCTGTTATATGTCATAAAATCAATAAAATCAATTAAATACATTCAATAGTTCCTGTTAAAATTTTCTCCCATCTCCTTGATGAAGTTGCATGATTGATTACAATATTTAAAGATTTGTCAGATATTGAACATTTCAATATATTGGTGATATTTTTTTTAGCTGTTCTTATTAAAAGGAGAAGCAATTGCATAAGGCCAAAATTCTTATTGTTGAAGATGATCGTATCATGGCCGAAGACCTTAAATTCAGAGTGGAGACAGCCGGATTTTCAGTAGTTGGCATAGCCGCTTCCAGTGATAGAGCATTTGATATTGTTGAGGCTATAAGGCCAGATTTGGCCTTGATGGATATTCAGATAAAAGGAAAATTGAATGGTATACAAACAGCACAGATTCTAAAGGATAAATATGATATACCTTTTATATATCTCACGGCTTTTGCAGACCGTGAAACTCTGGATCAAGTTAAAATAACCACACCGCATGGCTTTATCTTAAAACCTTTTGATACAAATGAATTGACCGGTGTAATTGAAACCGCACTCCATAAAATTAAAATAGAAAAAATACTCAAAGAATCTGAAGCCAAATATAGAGAGCTCTATGAGAGTATTTCCGATGCAATAGTAACAATTAATCTGGATAGTCAAATTGTATCTTGTAATGATATATTTTGTGAAATGCTCGGATATTCGAGAGAAGAGCTTCAAGAATTAAGTTATTATGATATTACACCGGATAAATGGCATAATGATATAAAAACAATTCATTGGCCTCAGGTTTTAAAGCGGGGGCATACTGATGTTTACGAAAATGAGTTTGTAGCAAAAAACGGAAGTGTTATTCCTGTTGAATTAAAAGTTTTTCTTATTCGTGATTCAAATGGCAATCCTTTTCAGATCTGGGCACTGATTAGGAATATTACTGAAAAAAAGGAAAATGAAGCCCGCCTCGAACAGGAACAGTCATTTCGGGATGTGGTTATGCAGATGGCAACACGTTTCATAAATCTGCCTCTTAAAGAGATCCCGCTGCGCCTGGCAGATGTCTTAAGACATATAGGAAAGGCTTTGGATTGTGCATATTGTGGCCTTTATTCCAATAATACAGATTGCAGTAAAATTGAGCTGGTTGCCCAGTTTGAGAATATGGTACATGCTGCCGGTTTTAAAAATCCAGGTATTGAGTATATACATCAACTGTGTAATGATAATCGGGAGCAGTTAATTGAGGGAAGATTAACTATCATCAATTCCAAAGGTGATCCGTCTAATGATATGCCTGAAGTAGAAACATTATTATTGCCCTTTATCCAGAAGAGCGATTTGAAGGGCGGACTTGTAATTCAATCCGATCCGTCTATAAAATCGTGGTCAAGGGAAGAGTATGATCTTTTAACAGTTGTTGCTGAGATGATAAACAATGTTCTCTTTCGTGTGGAGTCAGAATCAAGGATAGTTGAGAGTGAAAATAGATTCAGGAATCTTTTTAATAATTCCAGTGATGCCATTTTAATTTTAGATGGACACGAAATTATTGACTGTAACAATAAGGCGCAAACTATGTTTCGCTGCCTTACTGAAGAAATATCAGGATCTGGCTTAGCAGTATTCTCCCCTGATACGCAGCCAACGGGCAAAGACTCCGGTGTCTTGGTGCAGTATATCAACCGGGTATTCCAGGAGGATGTACATTTAAACTTTGAATGGCAGCTTCTGCGAGCTGACGGCTCTGTATTTGATGCTGAAGTCAGTATGAATTGCATACAAATGGATGAGGGATCATATATTCAGGCAATTATCCGTGATATTTCCAAACGAAAAAAAGTTGAGAAAGCATTGCTTGACAGTGAAGAACGTTTCCGTTCACTGGCTGATATGTTGCCCCAGCCTGTGTATGAGACAGATCTGGAAGGACTTTTGACCTATGCTAATCAAGCTGCATTTAATATGTTTGAATATGATAGTGATGATTTTGCAAAAGGCCTTTATACTTATGATATAATTGCAGTGCCAGACGTTGAACGTGCCATGGCCAATTTTAAAAAATTGATAATGGGCCAGGGGAAAGATCATTATGAATACATTGCCATGTGCAAAAATGGCAGGAAATTCTCCATATTGATTTATGCCAATTTAATTGTAGTTGGAGATCGTCCTGTAGGGACACGTGGAGTAGTAATGGATATCACGGCATTACGTCAGGCCGAGAAGGCTTTAAAACAGAGTGAGGAGAAATATCGTCAGCTGGTTGAACTTGCTCAGGATGGTATAGTTATTGTCACTGATGATTGTATTCAATATGCAAACAAACCTGTATGTACTATGTTGGGTGTTGATCACCGGAATCTCATTGGCAAGAAGGTCAAGAGTTTTATTTTAAATGAGTTTCATGAGAAATTAGAATCACACATGGCTATTCAATTGCAGGTAGATGATTCTCCGTCTATTATTGAGGTAAATCTTAAAAGGAGTGGTGGACAGATACTGCCTGTAGAGATAAATATGGGTCCTGTGTTTTTTCAGGATACGCCCTCTATATTAATTTATATACGTGATATAAGTGAGCGTGTAAAGGCACAAGATGCAATGCGTACCGCTCAACAAGCTCATCATTTAGCAACTTTAGGAACATTGGCAGCCGGTATTTCACATGAAATCAATCAACCGCTAATGGCGTTAAAGGTAAAGGTTGACAGCATGCTCTATTGGGGTGAAGAAAGCCCCGATGTACTGCAAAAAAATATTCTCCGTAATTTGAGTTTTATCAGTACTGAGGCAGATAAAATTGACAAAATTATACGTCACATGCGGTCACTTATAAGAATGGAAAAAGTTTATCCCTCACCTGTTGATATTAATATGGCCATAGAGAGATCCACTCAACTTATCAGGCAGCGAATGGCGGCTCACGGAATTCGTCTTGAGAAACGGTTGAGTAAAAAACTTCCTCAAGTCAACACACATGCAACTTCTATTGAACAGGTCGTTGTAAATTTGCTTTCGAACGCCATGTATGCACTGGATAGAACAGACAGTGAAGATAAATGTATTTGTATTCAAACCCGCAAGGTAAGAGAATTTTGTCACATTGAAGTCAGTGATAACGGGCCGGGAATACCTGAAAAAATTATGCCTCGTATTTTTGACCCCTTGTTCACAACCCGCGGTAGTGGTGAAAGTATGGGCCTTGGTCTGTCAATTGTTCAATATTTATTAATGAAAATAGATGGTGATGTAAAAGTAACTAACCAGGTGGACGGCGGTGCTAAGTTTACTGTTGTCCTGCCATTAGTTTAATAAGCGGGAGGAGCTTGTGCGAATTATTCTGGCTGAAGATAATGCTGGTATACGTTTGAGTCTTGCAGAGTTTTTAAAAGATATTCAGCATGAGGTCAAAGTTTGCAAGGATGGCAAAGAAGCTTTGCAAATGCTGATTAGCTGGCCAGCGCATGTTGTACTGTCTGATATTCAAATGCCTTTAATGGATGGTTTTTCACTTTTAAAGAGTATCAAAGAAAATCCTGACTTGCACAAAACCGAAGTAATACTATTTACAGGTTTTGGTGATGTGAAAGGTGCTGTGGATGCAATGCGTCTGGGTGCATATGATTATCTGCTGAAACCTGTAAATATAAGAGAGTTGGATATTCAATTACGCAGATTATCGGAATTTATCCTTTTGAAAAATGAGCATCATGATCTTACTGAAAAATTTGAGGAACGTGTTTCAGAAGTAAAAGAAGAGATGTCAGATGCCATGGCATCTTTACAAGCAGCATTTTCTGTTCATATTGGAATTGGGAAAATTGGCATCTATTCTGAGAATATGAAGCAACTTTATGCCAAGGCTGACAAATTACATGAAAATCCTGATATTCCGGTACTTATTGAAGGTGAAACCGGTACGGGAAAAGAGATGCTGGCCCGTTATATACATTTTGGTCAAAGTGCTGTGCAACAGACATTTATTGCAGTTAATTGCGCTGCTTTAAGTTCAAATCTTTTTGAGAGTGAGCTATTTGGCTATGAAGCAGGTGCCTTTACTGGCGGGCTGTCCAAAGGGCAGAAAGGTAAGATTGAATTGGCTGATGAGGGGTCTATTTTTTTGGATGAAATTACCGAGATGCCTGTTGATCATCAAGCCAAGTTATTGCGCGTAATACAGGAAAAAGAGTATTACCGGGTTGGTGGCCTGAAGATACAGAAAGCTGCCGCACGTTTTATATGTTCTACAAACCAACCGGTTGATCAGATGATTCATGAAGGTGCATTTCGACAGGATCTTTTCTACAGGTTAAATGTAGGCTATTTACGTATACCTCCTTTAAAAGAGCGTAAAGAAGAGATTATTCCGCTGGCAAAGATGTTCTTAGCTGAGTTGCAGGAGAGGAACAAAACACGGATCTCATATATTGAACCAGCTGCAATAGATATGATGCTGGATTATCAATGGCCGGGCAATGTCAGGGAATTAAAGAATATGATAGAACGCATTGCACTATATTATGATGAAGACAGTATATCACCAGCACAACTCAAGGCATCATTACCATTGCACATTGGCTTGGAAAGATCAGAATTTTCAGATAAGCTTTTGGATGGAAGTATGGTTATTTCTAAAGCACCATCCTCCGGAATAGATCTGGATGAGCATATTATGGACATTGTTAGATCGGCACTGGATAAGTATCAGGGTAATCAGACAAAAACAGCACGGTTTTTAGGTATTTCAGTAAGGAAGCTGCATACACATCTAAAGCATCTGGATATGGATGTCAAATCTTAGTGCAGCATAAGTGAAGATGCACTATATAAAATACACCAATTTGTATACCCATGTGTCGCATTAATCTCTTTCTTCTCTCTGCTCTTGCTCTCTCCAATATTTAATGTAATTGATAAGTCCTTGTTTTATAGTATGTTGTCGTCAGTGCGTTTTACTTTGGCATAGTCCATGCATGTTGGAATGATGAATGATTACTTTAGATTATGCATGAGAGCCAATAATGAAAATTCTTTTAATTGATGATCAAATGACAATATTGACCAGCATGAAAGAAGCCCTGGAGCCAGGTGGTTATGAATGCATACTATTTGATCAACCGGTAAAAGCGATGAATTGCCTCTCCACGACTCATTTTGATGTTGTAGTTACGGATTTAAAAATGCCCAAAATGGATGGAATTGAAGTGTTGAAAAGAGTTCAAAATGTCAGACCCGGTACGCCGGTAATTATTATGACAGGTTATGCAGATACAGAGAATGCCATACACGCTGTCAATTATGGGGCATATGCATTTTATCAGAAACCTATTAAAATAAAAAAATTTATTAAAACATTAAAAGAACTTGAGAGTGCGGCTGAAAAATCGGAATCAAGTGAGATTATGACCAATCAATTGGAAAATGATCGCTCAGCTCTGATTGCGGAAATGAATCATCGTGTTATAAATAATTTACAGATTATAAGCAGCTTGCTTCGCCTTCAATCTTCAAATATGCAGAATGATGAGGCAATGCAAGCCTTGACTATGGCCAATAATCGAATTAGATCGATGGCCATTGTTCATGAACATTTATACTCGTATGAGAAACCCTCCGGTATTAAAATGCATGAGTATATTCCCCTTTTGGCAGCAAACCTGAAGAAGACTTTAAATAATCGTTCCGGGATTCAATTTAATTATGATTTACAAGCGGTCTCCTTGCATTTAGATAAAGCAATTCCTCTTGGCATGATAATGAATGAAGTATTGGCAAATTCTCTGTTGCATGCTTTTACAGGAAAAAAAAGTAAGTCTTGTCATATTAAGATTGAACTTGGACGCCGTATAGATAACAATATTAGAATATGTATTATTGATAATGGGATTGGATTGCCAGCAGATTTTGATAGTAAAAGTATTGCATCCATGGGCATGACGACTATCAATGTTCTTATTGAACAGTTAAATGCGGAAGTTCATTGGTACACTCAGTCTGGCACTGGTTTTGAGCTAATTATTCCCGATAAGTAATATCGATTGAAATATGTCCTTATTTATCTATAGTTATAATAGGAGATACAATGTCAGAAAATAATAAAACATTGATGACTGCCGGGAAAGAGTCTTTTTCTGTGGTAGATAGGACGAAAGAAATGCTTCAACTGGTCAGTTTTTCTTTGGCTGATGAAGATTTTGGAGTTCCGATTTTGAAAGTACAGGAGATAAACCGTTTTCCGGAAATTACACGTATCCCCAAGGCACCTGATTTTGTGGAGGGTATCATAAATTTGCGTGGTCGTGTAGTTCCTGTAATAAGTCTGCAAAAACGGTTTGGGATTGGCAGGCAGGAAGCAAATAATGAATCCCGGATTATAGTTTTTGATCTTCAGGGTAAGACTATAGGTTTTACAGTTGATTCTGTTAAGGAAGTTATTCGCGTGGATACTTCGGTTATTGAGCCACCTCCGGCCTTTATTGGTGGCATTCAAAGAGAGTATCTCTCCGGCGTAGCAAAGCTGGACGGGCGGTTGTTGATTCTTCTGGATCTGGATAAAGTGCTTAGTGATACGGAAGTTGAAGAACTGGGAGATACGGCTGTAAAGTAGTCTGTTACAAATAGAGACAAAACGACTGCATATGGAATTTAATATAATTTAATTTTTATACTGGGGAGGTATGAAATGTTTTTAAAGAAAATGAAAATCGGACAGCAGATAGCCTCTGTTAGTGGTGGATTAATTGTAATTGTGGCCTTGGTTCTGGTGTTGATTGCAAAGCAGGGGATCACCGGGCTTGGAGATACAACGGCTAAACAGATTGAAACATATTCTCAGAATGATCTGGAGAGTTTCAGAGAGTACTTGTTGTCTTTTCATGAAGAGAGTTTGCACAGTCTAGTTGATGTTGCCATTAGCAATATTGATAAGCTTTATCAGCAGTCTGTTAGTGGTGTAATAACGGATGATGAGGCGCAACAACGCTCTATGGAACTTATAAAGGCTATGCGCTATGATAATGGCAAAGGATATTTTTGGATTAATTCCGATAATCCCAATACTGTATTGATGATAATGCATCCTACGGTACCGGCATTAAATGGTAAAGATATTACTCGTCTGGAAAAAGAAGGCAAAGTAGTTTTGGCCACAGGGACAGATATTCCTATGTTTGTTCAATTTGCCAGGGTCTGCTTAGCATCTGCCACAAATGATGGCTTTGTACAGTATACCTGGCCGAATCCAAAAAATTTAGAAGAGTGGCTTCCCAAGCTCTCTTATGTAAAACGTTTTGCTGAGTGGGGTTGGATTGTCGGAACGGGAGTCTACATCACAGATGTTGATGAAGCTGTAGCTCTGAAGAAGGTAGATAGTGAAAAGATGGCTGCTACCTTAAAGGAGGAAACCGCTTCTCAAACAACCAAAGCTCTGGGAGGAATGTTGACAGGATTGATTATTCTGGGACTTGCAGGCATTTTCCTGGCAATTTTATTGGGGCGTTTGATTTCAAATCCCATTAAGAAGACAGTGGAAATATTGATGGATATTGCTCAGGGCGAGGGCGATTTGACTCAGCGTGTGGAAATAAATGCGGAGAATGAAGTTGGCGATTTGGCTCATTGGTTTAATATTTTTCTTGAGAAACTTAGAAACATGATTAATCAGATCAGGCTTAATGCAGAGCAGGTGGCCACTGCTGCCAATGAAATAAGTGCGACTGCTACAGAGTTGGCGGCCGGCGCGGAAGAACAGACAAATCAGACCAATGAAGTTGCGGCCAGTGTGCAGGAAATGACGGCTGCAATACTTGAGAATGCACAGAATGCCGGGCAGACTGCCAATTTAGCCGAAGATGCCAGTAACAAGGCAAAAAGTGGCGCAGAAACCATGCAAGAAACCCAGCAAGGAATGGTAAATATTGTTTCATCAGCATCAAAAACAGGTGCGATGATTGATTCTTTATCTGGCCGGGCAGATCAGATAGGTGATATTATTCAGGTAATTGAAGACATTGCCGACCAGACAAATCTGCTTGCACTTAATGCCGCCATTGAAGCTGCACGGGCCGGAGAACAGGGGCGTGGTTTTGCAGTAGTTGCGGATGAGGTGCGCAAGCTGGCTGAGAGAACAACCAAAGCAACTTCTCAAATAGGTGAAACAATTAAAGCTATTCAGGGTGATACTGTTGAAGCTGCGAAATCTATGGACGTGGCTAAAGAAACAGTTGCCAAAGGTCAGGCCTCCACTGAGAAAGAAGAGAAAGAACTACATGAAATTGTTCAATCGGTAAATCAGGCAATGGATATGATAAGACAGATAGCCACTGCTACAGAACAGATGAGTTCAGGTGCCGAGATGATTTCACGTAATGTAGATGGAATCAGTAATGTGGCAAGAGAGTCAGCGGCTGGTTCAGAGGAGCTTTCTGTCTCTGCAGAGCAATTGAACAAACAGACAGAGGGACTAAGAGAGTTAGTAAGTCAGTTTAAAATAGATTAGATGCAATGAATTAATTATATGTTTGTCGATTTATGTATGAGCCATCCCGTGATTGATTCGGGATGGCTTTATATTAATCCGGTAATAAAAGAGATGACACTGTAGCACCATGAAATCTCAACATTGATGCAAAGCCTTTGATTGCCGGAGTAATAATGTTAAGTAAAGTATTTTTTTATAATTATGTTTTTTGTTGTTCGTCTTGTTCGTTTTGTTCGTTGCTAAATTTTTGTTCTTGCAACATTAAGTTTTAATACCAGCCCTCCATTCACTGGGGTGGAGATATAGTAGTTGACGTATGATATTGGGAGCTGGCAGCGAACAAGAGAGAAAAAGATATAGAGATTGGCAACGAACAAGACTAACAAAACGAACAAGAGAGAAAAAGATATAGAGATTTGTAAGAAACAATATATATAAAATTAATAGCAGATGATATATTTGTATTATTAATCCGGCACTAAAAGAACTTACATTCGCAGTGACAGGTGTTTAGTAAAGAGCACAGTTGTTCTACTATTCCGAAAAGACATGATCTGGTATGTTTCTTGCTTTATTCAAAGTACCTGAAAATAAAGGAGTAGATATTTGTCTTATCAGTCAACGGAATTTGATCGGTTTACAGAGAAAATAATTCTGCATAATAAGCTGGCAACTGAAGAGCAGCTCAGGCAGGCAACGCAGAATTTAAACGGAGCGGATAGATTAAGTTTACTGGATTATCTGGTTGAAAATGGTACTATAAAACAAGCTCATGCTGAATTAATCAAGAAGAAAATCAAACAGATGCAACAGGAGCTTATAAGTAAAAAAGCTCCTTCCACGGCAGAATCTGCCTCTCCAAACCCCGCTGAGAAGCCTGTAAATCAATCAACTGAAAAAGCTGCATCAATAGTGCAAGCCGGGAGCGATAGCGTATCGGAAATATTGGAATTGATAAAGCTTGCAGGGCAAATGGGTGCATCGGATCTGCATCTCTCACCTTCTATGCAGCCAGTGATTCGTATGGATGGAAAATTGCAGGCACTTAATAATCAGGAAATAGATGCTGTTGATATTGAATCGGTGATGTTCAATCTATTGTCAGAAAGTGATCAGATTCTTTGCAGAGAGTGTGGGTCCTCAGACGGAGCCCAGATAATAGACGGACGGCGCATACGCTATTCTATAGTAAAAAGTCTACAAGGGTGGGAGGCTTCCATAAGGTTTATTGCAGAAAAACCTCCCCGTTTTGAGGATATGAATTTTCCTGAAGCCATAAGGGAGCTTGCATGTTATAGAGAGGGATTGGTTTTGGTGGCAGGTCCAGCAGGATCAGGTAAATCTACAACCCTTGCAGCCATTGTAGATTATATTAACAGAACACGTAATGAACATATATTAATGCTTGAAGATCCTATTGAGACTGTATTTTCAATGTATGATTCCCATATCAGTCAGAGAGCAGTAGGTGCTCATACTAAAAGTTTTTCCAAGGCTCTTCGTGCAGCCTTGAGAGAAGATCCGGATATCATTGTTATCGGGGAGCTCAGAGATCGTGAAACTACGGCTTTGGCGGTCTCAGCTGCGGAGACAGGTCATCTGGTATTTGCTACCCTGCATACAACAAGTGCTCCTCAAACCCTGCATCGTCTGTTGGACTTTTTTCCACCTGACCAGAGAAATCAGGTAAGAGCTATGCTAAGTGAATCATTGCGCGGTATACTGTGTCAGCGATTAGTACCAAGAGCGGATAAACAAGGACGTGTTTTGGCCATGGAGATCATGCTGAATATAACTGCCATAGCAAATATTATACGTGAAGATAAGTTGTATCAACTGTCAAATATAATTCAGATCAACAGCCACCAGGGCATGCAGCTGCTTGATGAAATCTTGCAGGAGATGGTTTCAGAAGGTATAGTTGACGGGCGAGAAGCCTATTTTGCAGCTAATCTGCGTCAGAATTTTGCTAATTTTGCGCCCATGTCCCTGGCAGAGAAGGAGGATGATGAAGATGGCGGCAATTGATCGTTTTTTCAGGATACTGCTGGAATCTGATGGATCTGATCTTCATCTGATGGAGGGACAACCGCCAAAGATGCGTATTCATGGACATCTTGCACCTGTGGCAGATGAATCTGTCTTGACAAATGAGATTATGAAAGATTTGCTGGAACCTATCTGTCCTTCTGAAGACTGGCAGCAATACATTGAAATTCATGATCTTGATTTTGCCTATGAGATGCCGGGGGAAGCACGTTTCCGAGCTAATTACTATAGACAACATCATGGTATGGCTGCAGTTTTCAGGCTAATTCCCTTTAAAATTGATTCACTTGACGATTTGGGGGCTCCCCCTATTTTACGGGCATGGTCAAAGGAACGGTCAGGACTTTATCTTGTTACAGGCCCAACGGGATCTGGCAAGTCTACAACGCTTGCAGCCTTTATCAATGAGATGAATAATTTTGAAAAACGATATATTGTTACTCTTGAAGAGCCTGTAGAATTTGTTCATACGCGACAGCAATCTTTCTTTTGTCAGCGTGAAGTAGGTAGAGATACACCTTCATTTGCAGAAGGTTTGAGAGATGCCGGGCGTATGGATTGTGATGTCATCCTGGTTGGGGAACTGCGTGATTATGAGACTATTGGTTTAGCACTCTCAGCAGCTACCATGGGCAAGCTCGTGCTTGGAACATTGCATACTAATTCTGCGGTAAAGACTATAGATCGTATTGTAGATGTCTTTCCGGCTGATGAACAGTGGAAAGCCAGGAATATGCTGGCAGATACACTAGGTGGTGTATGTGCTCAGGTATTACTCAGGACGGCGGATGGAAAGGGGCGTGTTGCAGCACATGAAATATTGGTCAGAACTCAGGGTTTAAGTACGGCCATTAGAGATGGTAATATATCTCAGATTAGGAATATGATTCAGAGCGGGCGTGGTATAGGTATGCAGTTGTTGGACGATTCTATAGCCGCACTCCTGGAAGCTGAAGTAATTAGTCCTGAAGAGGCATACATGAAGTCCCAGGATAAATCGAGATTTGAATATACTGTAGAGGAAGAGGACGCCTCGGTGAGTGATATCAGTTCGGGTTAGATTTTATCCATCTTAATTTATACAATATACCCTTTAAGTAATTTTGTGCATTCCCGGCTTGCGTCCATCTGCCTGAAGAGATCATCTGTTTCACGCTGAGCATGATGTCTTAAGGTGCCAATTATGCTTTCCAGAGTAGTTTTGAGATCACGGGACAGCGGAGTATCTGCATCTTCCTTATGCAATTGTTCAAGTATTATTGCCAGATCTCTCTCAAAGTATCCATGTTCTTTGCATAAAAGAATTATACTATCTGTTACATCAAGATTACGAATTCCCATTAGTGCGGCAGGGAATAATATCTCTTCTTCCATAGCAAAATGTTCGGTTAAATCTATACAAAAAGCTTCTAGTGTATCTAGAATGTTGCCAGTTATGTCCGGCTCTTTTAGCAATTGGGCCAATGTATCAAGATGTTCTTGAATAATTGTATGTTCTTTGGAAAGTTTAAGAAAATGATGGGTGATTTTTTTCCTGCGGCCCATATGCTTCTCCAATTTTTAAAAATTTAATTTGAAGTTGATGGCTATATATATTAAGGAATTATCATGCGGCCTGCAAGTAGTTTGCATAAAAAAAAGACCTTCCATATGGAAGGTCTTTTTTATCAATTAAAGCATTACTAATTGGATTTACGTTTGGATTTTGCTGCCATTGTGTAGAGAAACCAGCCAACTGCTGCAAAGGCAAGGCCTGAGACAAGCTGCCCCATCCATGGTTGAGGATAATTGATTGAGAAGAAACGGGGTGATCGCGTCATGATTACTGCGATAACGGCAATCACTACTCCCATAAGACCCTCACCGGCAATGAAACCGG
>JAGLOF010000095.1 GCA_023139105.1 bacterium | reverse complement strand
CACCATTCCCAAACATTGCCGCTCATGTCATATAGATTCAATTCATTAGGTTGAAGACGCCCGCATTTTAATGTGCTGCATACAGCTGGTGGGGGATATCCAAACCTGGCCACATCTGTTGGAGTATTACTACCTGCATATTTAAACACTTGAGACAAATCACCTCCACGAGCTGCAAATTCCCATTCAGCTTCTGTAGGTAATCGATAACCGTTGGCAAGTGTATCCCAGGTCACAGGACTTTGAGTTAGATCATAGCAGGGCACAAATCCATCATTTATACTTAACTTATTACAATAATCTACAGCTTTAAACCAGCTCACACTTTGAACAGGCAAATCATTGCCAACAAATGTTGATGGATTCTCCCCCATCAAAGCCTCATATTGAAATTGAGAAACCTCTAAGTTACCAATATAAAATGAATCAAGTTTTACTAAATGAGCGGGCTTTTCAATATCGAGTCCATCCCCCCATGTATCACCCAAGATAAGGCTACCACCAGCAACCAGTATCATCTGAAACTCAATTAAATCATCAAGTTGAGGATCGTTTTGTGTGGGATTAAGAGTAAGGCCTTTATCACTATTACACCCTTGCAGAATCAATATAAGAATAACAGCAAAAGTTAAAACTTTTTGAAACCGGTAATGCTGTAATTGAGAATCCACACTAACTCCTTCTGATTAAATTTAGATAGAGAGGCAATAAACAATTGTACGGAAATATCGAATAAAGTTTCCTGAAAAAAATAAGTACGATATGGCAATATTCAAGAAATAGTGGCAGCTATCAATATACCAGGTATTAGACTAATTATAAGCAATTGTTCTAAAACCATAAAAAATGCAAGAGCAGGTGCTCACCAACAACACCTCCCCATGCTGTCATCCTGACCAAAAGGGAAAAAGCTCCACCTCTTTTTGCTGTCATCTCGAACGCCAGCTTCACCGGCGGTGAGAGATCTTTAAAACTGAACGTTTACGCCGTTGACTAACCTTTTTAAGATCTCTCAGGGAAGAACTCTTCGAGATGACACGCCCGGGGGCATAAAGCCAGTATCAACCAGTTCAGCAACACCTTCACTACTGTTATCTCGACCGGAAAAAGTAACGCTCCATTTCTTTTGCTGTCATCTCGAACGCAAGCTCCACCAGCGGTGAGCAAAGTTCCTCCACCGCATTGCTCTGGATGCAGTGAGATCTTATAACTGAACGTTTACGCCGCTAACCTACCTTTTCAAGATCTCTCAGGGTGAAACTCTTCGAGATGACAGCTAGAGGATAGAGCCAGTATCAACAGATTAAGCAGCACACCCAAAGCTGTATTGCGTACTGACAAAGACATCAAACTCAATGCTTGAGCACAGATGTATAGTCATCAGTCGCTACTATCCATACATCCCGACGTGTATTATTAATGAACTGATTATTCACATTTTTGATGATGGTTGAATCAGGCCAGTCTGAAGTACCGAAATTCCAGATAAAAATGCCATAGTAATTATTCCGGCTGACATTGCCTTCAAGTACATAACCGTAGGGACTCTGATTATCCTCATCACTGATCTCAATGCCGGGGCCCAAATTGTCATAAAATAAATTATTTCTGACGATCACATCATGTCCGCCGTCCAGCCAGAGTCCGCCATCCCACCACTCATCCACTGTGGCATCAAGATCATTGGCATAGACTTCATTATTTTCGACCAGGACATTCTCACTGTCCTCCACCAGAATTCCGCCGCCGATATTATGATGCGATTTATTGTTACGGATAATACAATTTCGAATATCGTAGGTATTGATCCCTGTACCCATGATACGCTCGGGTATCACTTGCGGCTCTGGGCCGTTACGATAATATTCACCGGATTCGATCACAATATCTGAAGATTCATCCACATGAATGCCGTACCCTTCCATCTCCCAATCGATGAGCTGGACTTTATGTCCGTTCTCATAGACCAAAAGATTGCGGTAAGTCATATTTTTGCTCAGTGACGCACCAATCCCGAAGTCTGTGTAATTACGAATCTCCAGATTTTCAAAAATCAGCCCATCGCATTCTTCACAGAAGATGGAGAATGTTTCACTATTTTGCCCGTCAAACACCGGGCGGCCATTGAATCCGGTGATCCGTATGGTATCCTGACCATTACCGGCATTTAAGAGGCCAATGGCTTCATTATACGTCCCCGGCAAAATACGCACTGTGCCGCCGGCCTTGACCGTTTGCAAGGCCTTGGCCACTGTCCTGAACGCCTGGGCAATGCTTGTTCCGGGCGCACTGTCATCTCCGGTTGTGGAGACATAATACGCTGTGGTGTCTATGCCTGACTGAGCCCACTCTAACCAGTTGTCAAAAATTTCGGATTCATCATCTCTGTCTGAATCGAACAAAAAGCAATGTGACAGTAGCAGAACGACGATTACACCTGAAACGAATAGACGCTTGACCAGCTTCATAATTAATTCCTCCGATAAATGAATATTTGAAAACGGCAGCACTGGAGGTAATGAATTGCGTGGATGGAAGTTAGGAGGCTTTCCTCTAGTTCCCATGTTCAGTGGTGGGAATGTCTGAGGGAGAGGCCCTGCCTTGTGGTGTCGGGTTGGAAAAACCAATGCTTGTTTATACTCTGGATGCGGTAAAAAGCTCCACCTCCCCATGCTGTCATCTCGAACGCCAGCTCCACCGGCGGTGAGAGATCTTATAACTTAAAGGTTACGCCGTTAACCTACCTTTTCAAGATCTCTCAGGATGAAACTCCTCGAGATGACACATCAGGATTAGTCGGACAGAAATCATAGTCATTTTCAAAGTGTACACAATATTTCCCAATAAAACAAGTCGGGAATGATTTCCTTGACACCCTCCCTCTCTATTCCGTACTTTTCATTCCAATAACACACGGTGCTGAATTGGAAACGAAAGAAACGAGTCCCCATGCCTGACGCCCTCAAACAGTTTCATCCTGTCGTAGCAGAATGGTTTACAAAACAGATTGGAACGCCTACAGACATCCAGGCTCAATCCTGGCCTGTTATTGCCACGATGCGCCATGTTTTAATTACTGCCCCTACTGGTTCGGGCAAGACACTCACAGCCTTTCTATGGGCACTCAACCAGCTGGCAACAGGCACATGGGAACATGGCAAGACCTCTGTACTCTACATCTCACCCCTGAAGGCACTCAACAACGATATCCATCGCAATCTCATCACGCCGCTGGAAGGGCTCGCTAAAGCTTTCAGAGATGCAGGACAGGACTTTCCGGACATACGCGTGCTTACACGTTCAGGTGATACGCCTCAAAAAGACAGACAGCGTATGCTCAAAAAGCCGCCGGAGATATTAATTACAACTCCCGAAAGCCTGAACATCATGCTGACTTCTGATGGTGGCCGTTCCATGCTCACTGGCATCAAAGCAGTGATACTGGATGAGATACATGCTGTCATTGGCTCAAAACGTGGCACCTGGCTAATGACCGGTGTAGACAGGTTAGTCCCTCTCTCCGGTGAGTTTCAGCGTATCGGTCTCTCTGCTACAATAAGGCCGATGGATACTGTTGCTGCCTTTCTGGGCGGTAATACAATTAATATGCAGGATGAAAATCCTGTATACACAGCCCGGCCTGTAGAGATAATCTGCTCAAATATCGAAAAAAAATATGATATAAAAATCTGCTTCCCGGATGGATCTGATCAACCTGCAGAGGGTGAGGCCTTCTGGCATCCCCTGATTGCATCCTTCAAGGAGATTGCCGCCAGGAATAAATCAACACTCTTCTTTGTACGCGGCCGCCGCATGTCAGAGAAGATGACATTGAAGATGAATTTGGATGAAGATCCGCCCGTGGCCTACGCCCATCATGGATCTTTATCCAAAGAGATACGACTGGAAGTGGAACGTCGTCTCAAACGCGGCAGTCTGCGGGCCATTGTAGCTACAAATTCTCTGGAACTGGGCATAGACATAGGCGATCTCGATGAGGTAGTGCTCATCCAGACGCCGCCTTCGGTATCCAGTGCCGTACAACGCGTGGGACGGGCAGGTCACCAGGTAGGTGAAACCAGTAAAGCGACAATTTTTCCGACCTACAATCAGGACTTTCTGGTTGCAGCCGCCCTGCTTCCCGAGATATTGCATGGGCGTATTGAACCTGTACATCCCGTTGAACAGCCTTTGGATGTGTTGGCGCAGATTATAGTCTCCATGGTCTCCTCCGAAGTATGGACATTGGATGAATTATACAATTTTTTACGCTGCTCATGGCCATACAGACTTCTAAATCGCAAAATCTTTGATCTGGTCGTGCAAATGCTGGGTGGAAGATATGAAGGCCTGCGTATCCGTGAACTAAAGGCCCGCGTCTCTATCGATGATATAGCTGGAACAATCCAGGCTACATCAGGTGCCCGCATGGCTCTCTACGCCTCTGGCGGTGTCATTCCGGACAGGGGTAATTATCATCTCCGCCGCGCTGACTCCCGTGCCCATATCGGAGAGCTGGACGAGGAATTTGTCTGGGAGGCCAAGATTGGCCAGACCTTCATCTTTGGCACTCAACGCTGGACTATTGAAAAAATCACCCACAACGATGTCCTTGTCAGACCTGGAGATCCACGTTCTACAGCCACTCCCTTCTGGCGCGGTGATCTTCCTGCCAGGGACACACACTTCTCCACAATAATAGGAGAATTTCTTGAGTGGGTGGAGCATAATATTGATCACGAAGAATTTGCCATGAGATTAGCCACAGAACGCCACATGGATACAGCTGCGGCCGAGCATCTTGCGGCCTTCCTCAAACGTCAGAGAGACAGAACTAAGGTGCCTCTGCCCCACAGACATCATGTGCTTGTAGAACATGTTGAATCAGGCCCGGGCGGAGCACCAGGCAGACAATTGGTGATCCATACACTCTGGGGCGGCAAGATCAACGGGCCAATGTCAATAGCATTGCAGGCAGCGTGGGAAAAAGTCTACGGTTATCCACTGGAAGTATTTCCTACAGATGATGCTGTTGTCATGCAGCTCCCTCATGATGATATCACCGGCAGGGAACTCTTTGATCTTCTCATCAACAATGATATAGAATCACTGCTCCGGCACAAATTGGAGAGCTCTGGACTATTTGGTGCACAGTTTCGTGAGTGCGCCGGTCGTGCTTTGCTGATTGAACGGCAGAGCCTGCGTAAAAGGCTGCCTCTGTGGATGTCGCGGCTCAAATCACAGAAACTAATGGCTGCAATTGGCAAATTGGATGATTTCCCCATTCTCCTGGAGACCTGGCGATCCTGCCTGCGGGATGTATTTGACCTGCCTGCATTGAAGGAGAGACTGGCCGGGATTGAATCCGGTTCTATCCGAATTGGTGAGTGCACCACGCCCATTGCTTCACCCATGGCTCATGATGCAACATATGATCAAATCAATAAATATATGTATGAAACTGACGAACCGGGCGGAGCTCAACCATCTGCCTTGCATGACGATCTCATCCGGCAAGTGGCTCTTGATCCATTACTCAGGCCGCAGATTCCTCAAAATGTCATTGTCGATTTTGAAGCCCGGAGGCAGCGCCTTGCTCCCGGATACAGCCCTTCTTCGGCCAATGATCTTGTAGATTATGTGCGGGAACGCTGGGTATTGACAGAGGTGGAATGGGATATCCTTGTAGAGGCCATGCACCGTGACCATGGTGAAGATGCATCCGTGTGGATAGACGAGGCTGAAGACCGTCTCCTTCCCATAATGCCAGAACATGCCAAGCTTCCACTGATCACAACGCGGGAAGCATGGCCGCTGCTGACAAATGCTTTTCAGCACTATTGGGGGAAAGTTGTAACCGATCCGCCCTATATCGAATCTGTGCTTCCGAAGTTTGACATTGCAGCCATTGATATCTTTGCCGAGTGGCTGAGTTTCTACGGACCGGTAAAGATTGAATCAATTCAATCTTTCTGGGGCCTGCCGCAGGAGGAAGTTACAGAAATGCTGATTGATCTGGAAGACAGCGGTCGCCTCATTAAAGATAATTTGAATGCTGATCATCACATAACAGTCTGCGAAGCCGAGACCTTTGAAATTCTTCTGCGTATGACTCGTCTGGCCGGACGGCCCGAACTGGTCCCTCTTCCCGCCACGGCACTACCCTTCTTCCTGGCCCAAAAACAGGGACTCATCCTTCCCGGGCACTCCGAAGCAGATCTGGAAAAACGGCTGGACGCCTTGCTGGGATTTGCCGCACCGGCAGCCCATTGGGAAACGGAAATCCTGCCCGCACGGATACACATCGATACACATCGGATGATGGACGGCCTTTTGAGCGAGACCGGCCTAATCTGGATGGGTACAGGTGAAAAAACCTTATCACTGATTTTTGAAAACGACAGAGAGCTCATCACAGAACATTCAGCAAAAGAAGCCGATGTATCCACGCTCTTCCCCGATGCCAACGGTCGCTATGACATCATGTCAATTGCCGCCAACTCCGGCCAATCCGTAAATGTTGTGACAAGTCAGCTCTGGAAAGCTGCATGGCAGGGCAGCGTAACTACAGACACCATGGCACCACTGCGCAAAGGTATTACGACAAAGTTTAAATCTCCGGATATAGCCCGGCCAGAAGTGCCGGGACGCCTTCACAGTTCCCGCCGCATGCGCTTTGATCGCTGGAAAGGCAGCCTGCCAATATCAGGTCACTGGCGTTTATTACCACCGATTCACACCGTGGATGATCCTGTATCTCATCAGGAACTTAATAGAGACCGCGTACGCCTGCTGCTGGATAGATATGGTATTTTATTCAAGGGACTATTGGATAGAGAGCTTCCATTGCTGCGTTGGTCAGCCTTATTCCGCACCTTGAGATTAATGGAGCTTTCAGGCGAGATTGTTAGCGGCCAGTTTTTTGAAGGCATTTCCGGACTACAGTTTGCCGCACCTGAAACAGTTACGCTGTTTCAGGAAAAAATCGATGATAAAGCCGTCTACTGGATGAATGCTACAGATCCTGCCAGCCCCTGCGCATTGCCGATTAAGGGATTACGAGAGAATCTGCCCCGGCGTGTAGACAGCAATTACCTGGTATTCCGTGGTGCGGAGCTCATTCTGATTTCACAGCGTAAAGGCAGAGACTTAAAAATCAACATCGATATAGATGATCCGGACATATCAAGAGCCTTTGCCCCTCTGCATCACCTGCTTCAACGTCACCTCAAACCCGTACACCGCATTGTAATAGAGTCCATAAATGGCGAAGATGCAGCCAAATCAGAATATGCCGCTGCCATCAAAGCCAGGTTTGAGACCCAGGCCGATCACCGGTATCTGACACTGTATCGAAAAATTCAGTAGCCAACTGGCGGCGGCCCTTGTGACAAGTCATTCATTCAAATACGTAGTAAATTTTCTGTTCTGCCTGATCTTGAAGGAGAGACTTGTCACAAGGGCCGAATCAATCCATAAGCATAATACAGTGGCAGAAACGTTAGCTTCTGTTCAGGCAGTTCAGCATAAGGCGCACAGGAGAGCACAATTCCTCCGGGGGAATGAGGATACTGTTTCAAAAAAAGATGCAGGCTCTTCAAACGGCCCGCGGCTCCGCTCTTCACCTCAACCGGAATGGAAAGACCGTTTTGGGCAATGAGATAATCTACTTCAGCTGTACTGCTTTTGCTGTCACGGGACCAATAGTAAAGCGGATGTTGACCGGCAGCCATCAGCTCTTGCCCCACAAACTGCTCTGCCATACCTCCCTCATAAATACTCAACAGATCAGTCTTGCTAAATTCTACATTCACCGGCAGATGACAGAGCTGCTGCATCAACCCTATATCCAGCATCACTGTTTTAAAAATGGTTTCAGACACAGATGCACCAAAGGGAATCACCGGCGGATTGACCGAACCGACCTTCTGAAAAAGCCGTGCCATGGCCAGTAGATTAAACGCTTTTTTAATAGTGGGATTACTAAATCCTTCAGCCAGCCGGGCATATTTGATCTGCTGCCCCGCTCTGCCGGCAACTGATGTTAACACAGCATTCAAACACTGTTTATCAGCGAGAGGGGCATATTTTAAGAAATCCTGTCGAAATGTATTAATCAAATCTGCCTGCACTGTAAAAGCATCGCGCATCTTTCCTGATTCGGCATATCGTTGCACGCATTCAGGCATACCGCCCACAAACATGTAGGTACGCACTCCATCTAACAATGCCTGGTGAACCGTGTCCGATAACTTTTGGGGAGGTTGTGTCAGCAGCTCCGCTTGTCCTGGCTTTCCCACAGCATGCAAAAATTCAACAAAACTTAAAGGGTGCATAGTGAATGTCTGCACTCTACCCACGGGAAAGGAGATATCCTTTAACGCAAATTCCAAAAGTGATCCGGCAGCGATCACATGCAGCTCAGGCATATCTTCATAAAAATACCGTAACGCCATGAGCGCCCTGGGGCAGCTCTGAATCTCATCAAAAAAAAGAAGATCTTGTCCCGGCTTTATAGAACTATTCAACAAAAATTCAAGTTCAGAAATTATCCGGCGTACATCCAGATCTTTCTCAAAAACTGCATGCCAGTCAGGGTGTTTTTCCAAGTCTACCAGATGAACAGATCCATCAAAACTTTCATTCCCGAAACTCATTACACTCCAGGTCTTACCGACCTGCCGGGCACCCCGCAGAATAAGCGGTTTCCTGTGTTTCTGGTTTTTCCAATCTACAAGCTGCTGCCTGATTATCCGTTTCATCTTATTTCCCTTTAATTTTACAAGGGTAATTTAAAACATTGCCTTTAAAAATACAAGGTAAAAATCAAATTATGTAATAACACACAGTGTTATTTGGCCCTCAAATTACTGTCATACCCAAATGCTTTTGTAGGGTATCCATAAATTCCATAAAAATACCCTTAAAAAAACCAATTCCTTCTTGAAATAGCATCTTCAATTTTGTATTATTCATTAGATATGCCTCAGCATCTGACCTCATACGACTCCTACACCTGAATTCTTCACCGTATCAGGAGTAAACGTTCCTCTCAGACACTCAATTTCTGCCAGATACCGGACATGATATAGCTTAGGGTGCAAACATGCAATTCCCCAATGTGCTTTACTTAAGCATATATTGGAATGCTGTGCTAATTGTCTACCCACAAAAAAACGGGAGGGTCTGAATATGTATCGAAAACTGTTCACCATTCTTATCCTGATGTGCTTCTCTTTACCGGCTGTCGCCCAGGTCGAGAAAGGGGATTCTGAGATAAGGCTGCTGTTCTTCTACTCACAGATCAGCAATGATGAAGATGATTCCGATGTTTCCGGATCTCTGCAAATTGGCTATGGATATTTTTTCACACCGCAATTTCAGGTAGGACTAAGCCCGCGTATCAATATCAACGATGGCATGAGCGGCATAGAAACAACATTCAGCGGATCAATCTATATGGGGTACAACTTCACAGTCTCCTCAAAAACCGTCCCCTATCTGACAGGCGAATGGTATCAAAATGATTTTTCACCGGATCAGGGCACTTTTTCAGATCATTCCTATTTAACGATTGGATTTGGTGTACGTAATTTCTTCACAGAGTATGCGGCACTGAATACAATGATCAGTTATGGATTCTCCATGGCCTCGGAAGCAGAAGGCGGACTTCTGATGTTCTTAAGTGGAATATCATTCATTTTCTGAAATCGGGAAAAAGGAGGTCAAAATGAAATACCTGAAATTACTGCTCATCATCTTCTTCTTTGCGCATATTGTGCCGGCATTGCCGCAAGAAATAGTAAAAATCGTTAAAATATATACCTTGATAAATATCGATCAGACCTCAGGGTTCAATCCCGGTGATATCCTCACTATCATCCGAACAAAGACAACGGGGCAGATAGAAGAAGTGGGGAAAGTGAAAATCATCCGTTTTGCCCAGGATAAATGTGCGGCGAAGATTGTTTCAGAGAAACGAGGTAAGCATATTGCCGTGGGAGACCGGGTACGACTGCCCTCGAATACATTAAACATTAATTCGATTGATTCCGACCGGGCTTCAACATCTGGTGAACTGGGTAGTATCGGCATAGAAAAAGGGGACAAGGAAATCAGCTTCATCGGGTTTTATATAAAAATGGTGGGTATGGATTCTGCCCCCAGCGGTATAGGGGCTATCATGCTCAGCGTGGCCTATTCTGTCACTCCTGAATTGCAAATTGGCTTTGCACCGCAGCTCATGATTTATCCTGGTTTTTTTGGAGCAACATACAAAATCTTTGGTTGGACGGGATTTATCAATTACCATTTCTCAACTTCGTCCAGGTGGATCCCCTATGTCTCCGGGCAATGGTATCAAGATGAATTTGCACCCGGAGAGAGTGACATGCTGGATCACATGTACCTGACCCTGGGCGGTGGATTAAAGAATTTTTTCACCGAATATGCAGCACTCGTTACATCGATAAGTTATGGATTCCCGGTACGCACCAGCCAGAAACAGACTGTATTTACCATTAGAAGCGGCGTCTCTGTCTTTTTCTGATCATCACAGGGGCTTGCGCAGCTCTTGTAGCAATATGACTTGTCATGTCGAATAATCCCATCACACCCGATGTTGGCGATACTAACATCCATTACTTCCAACACGACAAGCCAATAGCAGTCTGTCGGACTTAAGGCTATTAGGTATGTTTTTAGAGATTTT
>JAGLOF010000094.1 GCA_023139105.1 bacterium | reverse complement strand
GGGAGTATGTAACGATTGAGCAACGCAGAATAGGGGAAAAAGATCAAAAACAGGACAATATTGACGTAAGTCCGACAGGCTGCTAGTTCGCAGGAAAAACCTGTGACCCATAAAATACCAATTCATACATCTTGCCTTATCACAGTAAAACCCTTATCTTATCTGCATAAATGAATATTCTAAGCTTTCAAGCGATGTATTAATCAACACAATAATTTTATTTGCATAAAAGGAGATGCCATGCAGCCATTACTCAATTTTACATGTGTAAAATGCGGACACAATGCCTGTGACATAGATGAATTTCGTGCAACTGGCGGTATGTTTTCAAAGATATTTGATGTACAGAACAAACGTTTTTCTACTGTCTCCTGCCAGAAATGTAAATACACAGAGATATATAAAGCCGAGTCCAGTACTCTGGGTAACATTTTTGATTTTTTCACGGATTAGGCCATTAAGCTACTACAATCAAAAATGACGATCCCTCTGGCTATCATAGCATGCCTTCTATGGTCAACAGCTTTTGTGGGAATTAAAATAGGTCTGAGACACTCTCCGCCATGGTTTTTTGCCGGAACACGATTTCTGTTGTCCGGACTCATTCTGATTCCTTTTTCGGGTGGATTCCGGCATTTATTTTCAGATCTTAAACACCACTACAAAACAGTACTTTTGGTGGCTCTATTACACACTTTCCTGCTCTACGGTTTTTTCTATATTGGTATGACCATGGTTGAAGGGGCATTAGCTGCCATAATTGTCGGAGCCTCACCGCTGGTTTCGGCAGTGATGGCCCATATTTTCATGAAATCCGACCGACTGACACGGATAAAAGTTCTCAGTCTCATGAGTGGCTTCTCAGGAGTTATTATCATCTCCTTAAGTCGCGCACCCTGGTCGGCAACAGGATTCAGGGATACTCTTGGAATTTTATTGCTTTTAACAGGATCTACATGCGCTGCCGGTGCCAACATTGTAGTGGCAAAATCAAATAAATCTCTCCCACCGCTAAGACTCTCCAGCCTCCAATTCACATTAGGCGGTTCAGGGCTGATAATACTGTCACTATTAACTGAAACATGGCCTTCACTTCCTCTACCCGCTGAATACTGGGTCACTTTTTCATGGTTGTCAATAATGTCTGCAATAGCCATGTCTATCTGGTTTATTCTGCTGAAACGCCCCGGTGTTAAAGTTTCCGAGCTGAATCTTTGGAAATTCATCATGCCCGTCTTTGGTGCAATCCTGGCATGGGCCCTGCTCCCTGATGAATCACCCTCTGTGCTGCCAATTGCAGGTATGATAATAGTTGCAGCATCAATTCTGGGATTTTATCGCTCTGCCATAGATAATAAAAACAATTAATGATCTATAAGGATTAGCAACGAACAAGACGAACAAGACGAACAATAAAAATCACAAAAAACAAATCCCAAATATCAAATAAGCTCCAATGTGCTAAAAATAGGGTGAGAGTCGGCCTTTGGGCCGGGTCGGGAGCTTCCGTGTTTTCTGTGTATTCCGTGGTCAAGTGCTCTTGCTCTTTCCAATGCACTCAATAAAATCGTCCAGATCATTTCAAAATATATCCAACTTTCCACTACCCCTTAACAACTGCAAGTGGCGTTAACCTGACTTTAATTTTTACAAGATCAGATTGATTCTCCATAACCGTATCAATATCTTTATACGCACCCGGAGCTTCATCCAGGTCATTCTCATTCCGAATTCCATGTATCACTCCAAGTTTATTCATCTTTTCAATTTCCTTTTGCAGGTTGAGTCCACGTTTTGCCTGATTGCGGCTCATCTTGCGCCCCGCACCATGTGAACATGAATAAAATGATTCAGGATTCCCCAATCCTTCAACAATATAAGAGGCCGTCCCCTGTGACCCGGGAATGATACCAATCTCCCCGCTTCTTGCAGAGGTTGCACCCTTCCTATGGACTATTACATTCTCTTCAAAATGATTTTCCAATGCAGCGTAGTTATGATGAATATTTATCTCAGATTCAAATGAGCAGGAGACTACATCCAGGAAAGCAACGCGCACAGCTTCCAGCATTCTGATTCTATTGGCATAGGCAAAATCCAGTGCATAGTTCATTGCTGCCAGGTATTCGTGTGCTTCGTCTGTCTCCATGGGCAGGAAGGCCAGGCCGTCTTCACCCTTAAAAGGCGGTATATCCGGGAACCACTTAGTGTTTAACTTCTGGGCTAATTGGTTGTAAAATTTTGCAATCTTATATCCGAAATTACGGCTCCCCGAGTGCACCATTATCCAGATATGCCCATCATCACCTTTCTGGATTTCAATAAAATGATTTCCGCCGCCCAGCGTTCCCAGCTGCTTTCTGGCAGATCCCATCTCCCTGGCAATTATCGGAATCACAATTTGAGAACCATTGTGTTTAGCTTCGGGAGGATCATCAAAACCAATCCACTCCTGATTTTTTTTATGATGATTGAAACCTACGGGTATCAAGCCACGGATACCACCAACGAAACCTTTTGACCCACCGAGTATTTTCTTGATCTGCGTGGTTGAAATATCGGTCAATGAAGTCCGCATAGCGCACATACCGCAGCCAATATCAACTCCCACTGCATTTGGTATTACAACATCTTTTGCGGCCAGCACACCACCAATTGGCATTCCATAGCCTTGATGAGCATCAGGCATTATGGCAACATGTTTAAAAGTAAACGGAAGATTAGCCAAATTACGGGCCTGGCGCATGGCACCATCTTCAATATCAGTGGCCCACATCTTAATCGGTTTGTGTTCATCGGTAATTACAATCATTTTGTTTCTACTCTCTTATGAAGCTCTTCCTCAACCTTCTCCGATAAAAATATTTTCATCAAGGACTGATAAGGGACATCTTTTTTATTGGCAATTGATTTCATTTCTTCAATTAGTGATTCAGGAAGCCTTATTGAAATTGTTCTTAGTGTTGGTTTAAGTTTGGGTAAAACAATAGATTTTGATTTTGACCAATCAATATATTCCGTAGAATCATGAGTGGCCCAAAACTCTCTTTCTTCATTCTCGGTTTTAAATTCAGGAATCTTTAATTTAACTGCATTTCTCATATTCAACCCTCTCTTTTTTACTCATATCTCTCGATGATATAACTCTGATCTTTGTATTTCTGATAGTAAATGCAATAAATAACCTCCTGAAACGATCCGTTCTCCCCAACGCATAATATCTGATTTCTTTTACGGAATGATCAACATCTGATTCAATTAGTAAAGGCTTATTAAAAAAAATCTGTTCGCTCTCTACCGGAGCTACTTCATGTTTCTTCCAATTTTTATTTATATTGTACTTATCCCATTGAAAACCAGTACAATCACGAATAGCATTGTATATATTCTCCATATTTTTAATATATACCTGACATATACAAATGTCAAGTATTTTTTACATCTCGGTCAAAGCTATGACTCCAGGTACCAAAACTTCTTATCGATTTAGGAACAAAATCAAGTGAGAAACTGCATTTTTGAGTGAGGTAGATGGGAAAGTACTTTTATTGCC
>JAGLOF010000093.1 GCA_023139105.1 bacterium | reverse complement strand
AAAAATGTGGGACACGGTCAGCCCAGTGAATGGAAGGCTGGAATTTTAATTCAATGTTGCAAGAACAAAAAATCAGCAACTAACAAAACGAACAAGACGAACAACAAAAAACATAATTACAAAACAATCAAGATGGCACATGTTCAGCAGATGGCTGCATAGTATTTAGTTCAGGGTAATTGTTGTTTAGCCGGATTTTATTTTATTATCCTTTAAGACAGAAACGACGTTGGCGCGCCGCTAAAACACAAAATGTTAGCGTATAAGAATGGATTTAACGCTTGACATTTAACGCAATGCGTTATAGATTATATCTATGATAAGATTTTTTAAATGTAAAGAAACGGCCAAGATATTTAATCGGACTTTTTCAAAAAAGTTACCGACTGATATTCAGGAAATTGCTTTTAGAAAATTACGTATGATAAACAGAGCAAGTATAATAAATGATTTAAAAGTTCCACCGGGTAATAGACTTGAATTATTGCATGGTGATCGCGAGGGTCAATATAGTATAAGAATAAACAATCAATGGAGAATATGCTTTAGGTGGGTTGATCAAGATGCGTATGATGTTGAGATTGTGGACTATCATTAAGGAGATCTTTTATGAATAATAAAAAAATACCACCCATACACCCTGGAGAAATATTATTTGAAGAATTTCTCAAACCTATGGGGCTTAGCCAAAATAAGGTTGCCTTGGATATCCGTGTTCCTCCCAGGAGAATAAATGAAATTGTATTGAGAAAAAGACGGATCACTCCTGATACAGCTTTAAGATTGGCAAAATATTTTCATATGTCACCACAGTTTTGGCTTGGTCTTCAGATGGATTTTGATTTGGATGTTGCGGAAGATCAATATGCTGATAAAATTGAAAAAGAAGTTCACGAATATCAAAAAGCCGTTTAAAAATGTTTGTGTGAACCCATGCATGAATGCAGACAAAACCGTTTGTCACACCTTTTGTGCCAAACGGTTTCGCTGTTAGGAGTTAGTGCGTCAAGCACAAAAAAGGGGTCTGTTGAATCGAGTGGGTAGAGCTTGAATTTTACTACTTGTCACAAGGGCCGACAAGGGCCGATATATTAAAATATCCGGATTGTTCGATCTTTAAGATAAAATTACTTGACAATTTGAATTATATTACGTAATATACGTTACATAAAAAACGTAACGTAAAAGGTGTAAGATGAAAACAGGCAATCCATTTATCGTGTTGGGGTATGAATCGCCCGACTATTTTTGTGACAGACAATTTGAAACCGATACGCTGATCTCTGCCATTCAAAATCAACGACATGTTACCTTAATCTCTTTGCGCCGAATGGGTAAAACCGGTCTTATAAAACACATTTTTTATCAGCTTCAGAAGCGGTCTGACTATTACCTGATTTATATTGATATTTTGCCCACCATGAATCTTGGTGATTTCATTAAAGAACTAAGCAAGGGGATTCTATCAGCCAACAAAGCGAAGACAAGCATAATAAATACATTGATTCATATTTTAGGGCATTTGCGGCCGAAAATTTCCTGGGACCCTGTCACAGGACATCCGGCCATAGAGTTAGACGTTTCAAATCATCGGGAAGCAGAAAATACTCTGGAAGGGCTGTTCGAGTATCTAAATAATGAACATAAAAATGTGGTTTTGGCTATAGATGAGTTTCAGCAAATTCTGCACTACCCCGAAAAAAATATCGAATCACTGCTTCGGGCCAATATACAAAAAAATCGTCATGTACAATTAATTTTTTCCGGAAGTCAACGGAATCTCTTGTTTTCTATGTTCCAAGATCAAAGTAGACCTTTTTATCAAAGCACCCAGATCATGGTGCTTGATTCAATTGATACTGAAACATACAAAACATTCATCATAGACAAATTTAAAGCGGGCAGGAAAGAAATATCGGGCGAATTGGCAGCTCAAATTTTAGAGTGGACACGAGGTCATACCTATTATGTGCAATACTTTTGTAACAGGTTATATGGGCTGTCAGCGAAAACAATCAAGATGGCACATGTTCAGCAGATAGCTTCATTAATCCTCGACGAAAATGTCATTATTTATAATAATTACAGGAATCTGCTCACAAAACAGCAGTTTCATTTGCTGACAGCTATTGCCAAAGAAGATGTTGTAAAAATGCCCATGGCCAAAGATTTTATTTTTAAATATCAATTAGGTGCGGCAAGTTCAGTAAAGACAACTTTGGATGCTGTAATAAAAAAAGAATTAGTTATTGCCGGTGATTGTGGGTATTTCATCCTGGATGTGTTTTTTGCCAGATGGCTGCAAAGTATTTAGTTCAGGGTAATTGTAAATGACAACCTTCCCGAATATTCTTCATAATTCTATCTTTTCCGAATTTTCCGAACTGCTAATTTTTTGTAAGTGTAATAATAAGAAGAAGATAGAGAATCGAACTTTTGGAGGAGTTCGCAAATTATATATGCAAGTAGACTAATTTTTGCGTGAAATATTGTTCAAGTATTTTTCCATATCATAAACCTTTACATACCATAATTTGCCCTGACGTTGCCCTGGAAGTTTTCCCGAATTAATCATATAAATATTTATCCACATCTTTAACACTTGTCTCTACGTTTTGTTCAAAAGCTCTGAGCATTATTTCACATTGATCATCTCCGGTTTCAAGAGAATCGTAATACTTTTGACGATGAGCTTTACTGGTACCCTTTATTGCAATATTTACATAGCCGCATCCGATAAGCAGAAAACTTAACAGAATCCTGCCAACTCTGCCATTACCGTCACGAAAAGGATGTATTGTTTCAAAAAAGATATGACTCTCGGCAGCTAGCTTTACTTTATCATATTCATATACTGAACTTGCGGATTCAAAGTAGTCCAGAATTGCCGCTGCCTTTTGTGTATCAGTACGTTTATTTCTCTCTAAAACGTCTAGTAAGTCGTTCCGGTTTGCAAAGATACCTTCAATGGCTATTGAACCAGAACAATTGTCTTTAGTTGTTTTTCCAGAGTCAGTTCATGTGTCTCAGTGAGGGCTTTTTCATGCTCTGTGATCCGGCAGATGAGAATATCTTTGCCGCTGCGTTCAAGTCTGCTAAGTGTTACTTCATATGGCTCCAGAATACCTATAATCTTATTTAGCAAATAGAGCCTGTGAGGGTACGAGAGGCAGAAGAGTGTAGCCGTTGGAATCAGGTTTCCGGATTGTGATATACTTCCGGTCTGCTGATGGAGAATTTCAAGTGTCTCTTCATGGCTATTATTGATTATGTCCATCATTTTAATTGCAATACGAATATGGGCTGCAATCTCTTCACCGGTTGCACTGACGCGGAAAAAATCTTCAATACCGTAATAGAGTTCTCTTACAATGGTTTTATCAACATCGCTTAAACGTTGTCTTATTGCCTTGAGCTTGGCCGTATCCAGTGTACGCATGCCCTCATCAAAATCGCGGAAGTCGCCCAGGGACTCTTGGATTTTATCTTTGATTGTCTGATAGATTGTCTCTGTATTTTCAATTGCAGTCAAGTGAGCCCGCAGATCCACAATGAAAACTTCTGTCTTGCCAAAACGTTTAGGCGGTTTAATAGCCATGATATGCAGGCCGGCCACAGACTCCAGGTTGTTAATTGTATCTGTAACCAGTTTTTTCCTTATGCACTCGGCTTCCGGCACTACTACTATGACTTTAAAATCAATGAAGAGATCCGTGGCCTGACTGACACTTTGATATACTTGAGCATTACCGGTTGATTGTGCTTCTTTAACGAGAAGAGGAATAATGGCCCGGGCATATTGTTCAAAACCGCCAATAGTCTCAATCCATTGTGCACGGTCTCTCTGCTTGTTAAGTACCATTCTGCCAAATGAATCTCTGAGACGCTGTTGGTTCATCGGGGTTAATGCCCTGCCTGTGGAATCGACAAACTCAATACGGAATACAGAGATACCCTGGGCAGTTGTGAATTCACGGTTATGCTTTAGCTGAAATCTCTGTGTGGTCAGTTCAATTGTTTTCAAGCAGTCTTCCAGATAGAGCATATGAGCCGGACCGGCAACAGTGACTCCGGTAAAATCTCCTTCTTTCATAGTTTCAAAATTGGCTATATCCAGCTCAATATGACTACCGGATGCATGAGCACTCTTGATAAAATCATAGTTCAGAAGAATCTGACGGGAAATTTCCGAAACTTCTCTGTTTTCTATATAATCTCTTGATCTGGCAGCAAAAAACTTTACTGCTTCGCCATGCATCCCGATAATGGACTCAAGGTCGTCTCCGTCGTATATCTTTTCGATATGCCCGATAACGTGACCATATATCTCCAGCTTTCTGAATTCTTCGGCAAGTAAATATGTTTTGGCACTGGTTCCTACAGCAGCCTGATGGATTTTTCCGATTATCTTGTCCCGATGAAGCAAAAGGTCATCGCGTTCACTGTCGTTTTCAGTTCTGATGCCTATTAGTACAATGCCCAGATTTTCGTTATTATGCTGAAGGCTTATGCCTTTTACAAAATAGATATTCCAGCCCATCTCATGGACAACACCGGTACATGTATCAAAGAGACCGGGCCAGTCAACACTGAGAACTCCTAATGTTATGACAGAGGTTCCGGATTCGAGGCGGCATGCTTCTGATGTGGCAATTATTATTTTTTCATCCTGGCGGGATTCCCAATCGCTCAGCAGTTTAATCAGCAGGGCTTGTTGCTGTTCCCGGGAGAAGTACTGTTGACCATCATCTATAATGTTTACATATTTCTCAAGGTCAGAGTCATTGAGTTCAAGACCATAATAGTCTTGAAGTACTTTGTGGATCTGTTCAGATTGGTCGGACATATTGATATTTCTCCCCAAAACGCATGAGCGGTAGGAACAACACTGAAGATACACAAAAAATCATGCGAGGTCAATCAGATCCTGTCAATTAACCTTGATTATTCATAAACTCTCGTCAGTAAAAAGAAAAAGAGCACTCGCACAAAGATCACAAAGACCACGGAGCTGCCCAGCCCGCTCCGAAAGATATTGATGAATGTTGCTGATGCTTGATGAGACTCTGAGGATAAAAAAAGTTGACGCTTCAGGATGTTTTATGGATTAATAACATCACATTAACATGCTGTGCTCATCTGCGGATTAATACTCTTCAGAAATTATTCCGCAGATGACATAGATTTCCACAAAATAGATATTTCTGCTTCAAATGTCCTGCTGATCCTGTAATCCTGTCTGATTTCTTTTTTGTAAAGCCGCCCACTTGATTCAGTATTGATATGTATTTCACATCAGTTCAATTGCGTCTATGTGATATTCACTTTCCACGCCGTATAGATTACATAGCGATGGAATCGTTATATCCGGCAAGGAGACAGCTATCTCGGTTTTCAATCCAGATCTAATGCATCTTTAACGGCGTTTTTTGGGAATGAGTTGATTTTCTGGTCTTGATGCCAACGCCATACTCTTTTTAAAGCATCTCGCATTATGGATTCTTTCTCAATCTCTCCGGCGCGACCTCCGCTGGCTAAAATTGCCATACCAACAGTACCAAAAATTAAACCTATTAATCCGGAGAAGATCATTTTAATTAACATTTTAGTGTATCCTTTCTCAGCGAACATTGATTTCCAATTTGGAAATCAATTTATTACTATGCATCATTATTAAAAGGAATCGGACATTTCCAGAAAGAGGAGAGAAGCTCCAGGTAATCTCCCAACAGTCTTGTAATCAGGAAATTGCTCCTGACAGATTCTTTAGCTGTATGTCCGACAGATTTTGCCATATCCGGATTAGTCATCAATTCAATGATTTTTTTTGCATACCCATCATTGTCATCAGGATTAAACAGGAAGCCATTCTTGCCGTTGCTGATCTGAAGTGGAATTCCACCTACATTTGAAGCTACAACCGGACGGCCCTTCCACAGGGCTTCAGTTACAGTTAGGCCAAAGCCTTCGCGGATAGATTTTTGAATTATAACATCACTGACTCGCTGCAATACATTCACAAGAAGGTTGTTTTCTACAGTGAGCAGAATGACATCTCCGTTATTCAGGAGCTTGCCGGCCTGTTCTTTTACTTCTTCATAGATATCAATTCCTTCCGGGTCGTCTGCTGCCATACTGCCACAGAGAATTAAACGACAATCTACTTCCTTTTTTACTTTTTTGAACACATCCAGCACACCCAACGGGTCTTTCCATTTATCAAAACGTGAAATTTGAGTTAATATAGGTTTATCGATAGGTATGTTAAAGTGATCCAGTGTTTTGGGGATAATGCCATCGTCCAGATCTTTGTTTTTTGCGGATAGCGGATCAATAGCCGGTGGAATAATGCGTTGGTTTATGGGTAACTTACTTCTGAGGTAGTGCTTGTTAGAGACAATCATTGTGTCGTATTTGAGAAGGAAGTGTTTAAAATAATCCCATAATTCTTTAGATGGATTGGATAGATCAATATGACAGCGCCAGATCCAGGGCTGTCTCTTCTGGTAAAATTGAATTAGTGGAAGGGGCTGAGGATCGTGAACGATAACAAAATCATGGTCTAGATGAGTGTATGTAGCGAAGTTTTCATTAGCACCGGTGTAAAGTTCTTTTTTGATATCGGTCATACGTATTTCTTCACCCTGAATGGCATTATGAAATTTTTTGGTAATACCAAAAAAGTCCGGATTGCCATGAAGGATACGCCATCCAGCATCAACACCAACGTCATTCATTAGTGGTACAAGTGTTTGAAGCATTTCAGCAACACCGCCACCTTGATAAGTTGAGTTAATATGAACAACATGTTTCCCATAGAGTTTTGCTGCGCGTCGATGGATAGAGGCAATGACATTATCACCGACGATTTCTCTGTAATCGTCCAACTGTTTAATCATTTTTCTCTCCTACTCGCTAATTGATTTATGTTTTATATTGCAAATATAATGCCATGTCATATTTAACGGGCTAGGGGGACATTTTTTTGGAGCCTATATTTATTTGAGTGGGTAAATAGTGAATTTTACCACAGATAGAAATTTGAAAATTAAAGAAACTTCCCTCGCACAAAGAATACGGCGTACACGGAGCCGCCCTTCCCGCTCAGAAAGATATTGATGAATGCAGGTAAAACATCTCTTGCTAAAGGTTTGGCAGTTTCGTACATTTAATGATTAATAAAATTGGAGTTACATGCAAAATATAAAGCAATATTTAGATAAAATCCTTCCATGTGTCAATAAACCCGGAAGGTATGTTGGAAATGAATTACATATTATTCGTAAATCCTGGACAGATATTGACGTTTCTGTAGCTTTAGCTTTTCCTGATGTATACGAAATTGGCATGTCGCATGTAGGTATGCAGTCACTTTACCATGTGGCAAATCAGCCTGCATGGATTGCTGCGGAGCGTGTATATGTACCTTGGCCTGATATGGAGGCCGAGATGCGTAAGGCGGGTGTGCCTCTTTATTCGCTTGAGACCTATCACCCCGTAGGTATGTTTGATATACTTGGAATTACGCTGCAATATGAGCTTCAATATACCAATATCCTGACATTGCTGGATCTGTCCGGAATTCCCCTGCATGCTGCGGATCGGGATGATTCTCATCCCTTGGTAATTGCCGGTGGTCCCTGTGCTTTTAATCCTGAGCCAGTGGCGTCTTTTTTTGATGCTGTGGCTCTGGGAGACGGTGAAGAGTTACTGCTTGAGATTGCAGGTGTTGTGAGGAATGCCAAAAGACAGGCATTGTCACGAACAGCCCTTCTTGAGGAGCTGGCAGGGCTGGATGGTGTATATGTACCTGCTTTCTATGATGTCGGTGAAGATGGTGCTATACCTCTGAATGCTAAGGCACCTGCTGTTATCCGGGCTCGTACTGTTGACACACTTAAGCCGGATTACTATTCAGATAAACCGCTTGTACCGCAAATTCAAATAACTCATGACCGTTTTAGTCTGGAGGTCATGCGCGGCTGTACCAGGGGATGCCGGTTCTGTAATGCGGGAATGATATACAGGCCGTTGCGACCTCGCAGTGTTGAGGAGCTGATTGAAAAGAGCAAAAGTGTCATAGCCAATACCGGATATGATGAAATATCTCTGGTAAGCCTTTCTACTTCAGACTATCCGGAACTGCCACAGTTACTGCGGCAATTACGAAATTGGGCGGATGAATCTGATGTATCGATATCATTCCCTTCATTGCGGTCAGAGACATTCACTGAAGAGTTGGCCGATATGGCTCAGGGACTGAGACGAAGCAGTTTGACACTTGCACCGGAAGCGGGAACTCAGAGGCTTAGAGATGTTATTAATAAAAACAATACTGAAGAGGATTTACTCCGGGCAGTCCAAATTGCTTTTGAACGGGGATGGCGCCATGTAAAGTTGTACTTTATGATAGGACTTCCCACGGAGACTGAAGAAGATTTAAAAGGTATTGTAGATCTGGTTAAAAAAGTAGTACAAGTAGGTAAAGTTTTTGGGCGTAAAGATGTAGTTGTCTCTATATCTCCTTTTTCACCTAAACCGCATACTCCATTTCAATGGGAGGCGCAAATTTCTCCTCAAGAGATACAGTCCAGGATAGATTTTCTTCGACTGAGACTGAAGATGCGACAGGTGAAGTTCTCCTGGCGGGAGGCTGATGTTTCTCAGCTTGAGGCGGTGATTGGAAGGGGAGACAGGCGGCTGGCCCAGGTAATTGAGACTGTCTGGCGTAAAGGAGCACGGTTTGATGCCTGGTCTGATTTCTTCAATTTTCGTCTTTGGGTAGAAGCATTTAATCAGTATGATCTGAAGATGGAGAACTATACAGCGGCAAGAGAGCGGGATACCGCTCTGCCATGGTCTCATCTTACTAAAGGTATCAACGACACTTTCATGCGCCGTGAGAGTGAGATTGCAACTGCCGGCGAGACAACGCCTGACTGCCGTGAAACAACATGCCAGGGATGTGGCCTGGAACATATGTCAGCATGCAGGCCAAAGTTCCGGGAAGCGGTTACTACTTTTACTGCGCCAGGTATAGATAAGAATGTAGAGCCAGATCCAGCCGGCGAGGAAAGTGTTGAAAAAATTGCTGTGCGAAAGATACGTATTGTATATCAAAAAAGTATTGCTGCCAGATTTACCGGTCATCTGGATACAATGCGGATTTTTTACCGTGCACTGAGACGAGCAAAAATTCAAATTGCTATGAGTCAGGGATTCCATGCTCATCCCAAGATGGCCAGTGGTCCGCCTTTATCTTTAGGGCTATGCAGCGTGGCTGAATATATGGATCTGGAGTTTAAAGGGACGCCGCCTGAAGATTTTATTGCTGCATTTAATCCACACCTGCCGGATGGATTGAAAGTACTGGATTCAAAATGGTTTAATAAGAAGCAGCCTGCTTTGAATGCCGCTATTAACAGGCAGGCATATAAAGTCCGTTGGGATGATGATATAGACAAAAAGGTTTTAGCTGGTGAAATTGATAGTTTTATGCAACTGGAGTCATATGTAGTTCCGCGTAAGAAAAAAGGGCGTATGGTGGATGTGGATATTCGCAAATTTGTCGTGGAACTGCAATTGCAGAGCAATCATATAAGTTTAATTTTGGCACAGACAGCACATGGAACGGCACGTGTCAATGAAGTATTAGAGGCGGTATGGCGTACTATTGCGCCTGTCACGCCGGGAACATGGTTTATTGAGCGTATCGGGCAATGGATAGAGATAGATAATCAGAAGTTGACCCCGCTTGAAATTATACAGGATATATAGATGAAAAAAGAAATAATGATAAATGCCTCTTCCAGTGAGACACGAATTGCGCTTATGGAAGATAATTCACTGGTTGAATTGCATGTTGAACGTCCGGAAAATGAGAGAATGGTCGGTGATATATACAAGGGACTGGTTGAGAACGTAGTTACTGCAATTCAGGCCGCTTTCGTTGATCTGGGCTTGGAGCAAAACGGTTTTCTTTCTTTTCAGGATATCAGCAAAGAATTTGTCGTTTTCTCCGAGAATGAAAAAAAAGAGAATAACAGAAGAGCACCGCAGCGTAGTAAAAATCGTGGGCGAGGCAGATCTGTACCGATAATTTCCGGTCAGGAGATTCTTGTACAGGTGACAAAGGAGCCAATCGGTACAAAAGGTACACGGCTGACATCTTCAATTTCTCTACCGGGACGCTTCATTGTTCTAGTACCTAATGACAATGCAATCGGCGTATCAAAAAAGATTGATGATCCCAAGGAACGACGCCGTTTGCGCATGCTGGCCAAGAGTCTCAAACCCGATGGCTTTGGCTTGATAATAAGAACAGTTGCCGTTGGTAAGGATGTTCAGGCTATCAGATCTGATCTGGATAATATGCTCAAGCATTGGAGCAAGATTAAAGATAAGGCCAAAAAGGCTAAGGAACCTGGCCTGATCCATAAGGATCTTGGATTAACATCCAGTGTTATTCGTGACCTTTTCGGTCCTGAAATAGATCTGTTGGTTGTTGATTCACGTAAATTGTACAACCATGTGAATAAATATTTAAAAGATGTAGCGCCGTCGATGTTGGAGCGTCTTACTCTCTATAAAAAGAAGACACCGATCTTTGATGAATACGGTATTGAAGAAGAGATTAGAAAGAGCCTTTCACGAAAAATATGGCTAAAGAGCGGTGGACATTGTATTTTTGATCCGACAGAGGCTATGGTTGTTGTAGATGTAAATAGCGGCCGCTCTGTTCGGGAAAGAGATCATGAGAAGAATGCTTTAAAGACAGATATGGAAGCTGCACGTATTATTGCCAGGCAACTCAGGCTTCGTGATATTGGCGGAATAATTGTAATCGATTTTATTGATCTCGCAGAAGATGCTAATCGCCGTAAGGTTGTACAGGAATTAAAAAAAGAACTTAAGAAAGACCGAACTGCCTTTGATGTGCTGCCCATGAATGATTTTGGACTTGTCTCAATCACACGCAGTCGTGTCCGTCCAAGCTTGCTTTATCGTTACAGTGAACCTTGTCCAAGGTGCCGCGGTCTGGGCCGTGTACCGGCCAAGCCTACAATAGTAACACAAATTGAGCGTGCAATCCAGACGGCCAAGTCAGAAACCGGAAACAGACGATTTGTCTTGAAAGCCCATCCTGATATTGTTGAATATCTGACAGAAGGAATACGCAGCCGGTCCAGACATCTTATGATGAAATTTTATATAACTCTGAAAGTAATACCTATGGATTCAGATCAGGATGATACTTTTAAGTTGATACCGTTAAATGAATATAAAAACAATAAGAATTAATTGTCTCTTGACTTTGTCTATGAGTTTCTTTATATTCAAAGGCTTTTGAGATAATAAATGATTTAAAATGATATAATGTGGAGGTAGAAGGACCGAATGTACGCTATCGTTGACATTGGTGGGATGCAATGGAAAGTTGAAGAGACAAGAACCATTAAAGTTCCCAAACTGAATACAGAGCCCGGTAAAACCGTGGAACTGAAAGAGGTCCTTCTGGTGGTTGATAAGGACCAGGTAAATATTGGCCAGCCCTATGTTGGAAATGCTACAATTAAAGCAACTGTTATCTCGCATGGTAAAGATAAGAAGATAGTTGTTTTTAAAAAGAAACGTCGTAAAGGATATAAGGTACACAAAGGGCATCGTCAGGAATTTACCGAGTTGAAGATTGAAAATATTATACTTGGTAAGGCTGCCCCTAAAGCCACGGCTGCTCCTAAAGCCGCGACTGCTACTAAAGCTGCGGCGGCTCCTAAAGCCAAGAAAACAGAGGCTGTAAAGGCTCCTGCAAAGAAAGCGGCACCAAAGACCGCAGCTAAGGGTAAAGCTGATACAAAGGCTCCTGCAAAGAAAACTGCAACAAAGCCTAAAGCGGCTGCCAAACCAAAGACTGCGGCCAAGGCAAAAACTGCTGCTACATCAAAGACCGAGGCCACGCCAAAGAAGGCTGCCAAGAAAGCTACTGTAAAAAAGTCAGCTGGAGCTGCGGAAAAGAAAGAGGATTAAGTTATGGCTCATAAAAAAGGTGTTGGAAGTTCTAAAAACGGTCGTGACAGTAATGCACAAAGACTGGGCGTAAAGAAGTTTGGCGGCCAGACTGTCCGTGCAGGTAACATATTAATCCGCCAGAGAGGCACAAAATTTCATCCCGGGCTCAATGTTGGACGCGGAAATGATGATACTCTTTTTGCTTTGAAAGATGGAAAAGTCGTTTTTGAAACTATGAAGAACCGTAAAGTAATTAGTGTTCATTTGTAGTCATTATCTTCAATGATATTAAAAAAAGCCGTTTTATAACGGCTTTTTTTTGGTTCTAATACAATAAGAAAGTATGATAACAAAGAGGGAGGATGACATCATGAAGAGCAGCAAAACAATATTCTTGCTTATCACCCTGCTATCACTGCTTATATGTGGTTGCTATACAATTGTTGCACTTCCAGGTGGGTCTATATCTTCAGAAGCGGATCAGGCCTTTATAGATGATGAGTATGAGGGGGACTGGGTAGAGGATGCTGATACCGAACTCGTAGAAGAACATTACCTCTATAACGATGTATTGCCAGGTGCCATCGATTTTGATTATTATTGGGTATCACCGCATTGGACTCAGTATTCAGCATGGAATCCATGGATGACGGGTGTATACTCTCCTTTCGGTTATCATAATAGTTATTACAACTATGGATATTATTATTCTCCATGGCATTCATATACATCATGGCACTCTCATGATCCCTATTATTATTGGCACTATTCTGACAATAGTATTTCAGACAATAACAGACGTAGTTTTAATAAACGCCGGACTCTGACTACCAGAAGACCCGGACGAAGTCCTGAAACAATTGTTTCTACAGGAGGCCGTACTTCAACAGGCTCTCAGACTCAATCTACAAATCGTCGTAGGCAAACCGGAATAAGGTCTACGGATACACATGGTGCTTCAGGTGGAACACCTCAAGTGATAACTTCCAAAGGAAGCCGTCGAAATAGCTCGCGCAGTGTCACGAACTCACAGGGAAGCCGTCGCAGAAGTAATGTCTCAAGTCAGCGTTCAAAAACTAGCTCCGGTAGTCCTAAAACCGTTACTCGTCGCAGCAGCTCATCTTCTTCAGGAAGTTCATCAAGGAGAAGTCAGACCTCCGGAGGTTCATCCAAGTCATCGTCCTCAGCTGTACGTTCATCCGGAAGCAGCAGGTCTGGCAGCAGCAAATCAACCGGATCCAGCGGCAGGAGTGCACGTTCAAGACGATAATTATTATACTGTCATTCAATGATATAGATAATATTCTTGACATCTCATAGTTAAAAATATACCTTAACGCGTAACATAATTTGAATAATATTGATAATGGAGTGAGTGCATGCGACTAAATAAAATGTGTGCGGTTGTTCTGGTTTTTACTGTTTTTACTCCTCTTCTCGGTCAATCAGGTGCTCTTCGTTTAAGTGAATTGATTAATCTGCCATCAGCTACCATGCCCGCGCAAGGTAGTATCCATACTTATTTACGTATGTATCCACAAGGTGGATTTCAGGCAGCAATACTGGTGGGACTTTCGGAGCGTTTTAGTATTGGAGTATCATACGGTGGCGAGAACATAATCGGACAAGGTGATGTGAACTTAAACCCACAACCTGCTGTACATATTCGTTACAGTCTCTTCAAGGAGATGATGTTGTTTCCTGCCATTGTACTTGGTTTTAATTCTCAAGGTGATGGAGCATGGGACAGTTCATTGAAAAGATATGCTGTCAAGTCAAGGGGTTTTTATGCTGTTGCTTCAAAGAATACATCGTTTCTTGGCGGTATTGGACTGCATGCCGGACTTAACTATAGTGTAGAAGTTGATGATGGAGACAGGAATATTAATTTCTTTGCAGGTTGTCATAAATGGCTGAATCAGGATATTGTACTGTTAGGTGAATATGATTTGGCTATAAATGATAATAGTGATAAGGCCCTGGGTTCGGGTAAAGGATATTTGAATGCAGGTGTTCGATGGGTATTTGCCGAACGTTTTTTTGTTGAATTTGCATGGAAAAATATACTGGAAAACGGTGAACGTGTATTGGGAAGTAGTAGAGAGATTAAGATGTGTTATCATACATATTTATAGAAAGGGCGATACACAACAAACAAGGAGCACGTAAGGAGAGACTTAAATGAGTAAGAAAAATCGACATTTTCATATTCTTAGAATGATTGAACTGGATAACGTTGAATCTCAGCAGGATCTCCTGGATTCATTGGAGAATGAAGAGGTTTCCATATCCCAGTCGACTCTTTCCAAGGACTTGAAAGAGTTGGGAATAATTAAAGTTCGGGGCAAAGAAGGAAGATTTCGTTTTGTTCAAACCAAGGAACGTGACACCTATCATGCAGGTGTTTTATTGAAACGGGAATTGGTCGATTTTTTAAGAGAAACAATGGCAATAGGTAATCTGGTGTTAATAAAAACCGCACCGGGCAATGCATCCGGGCTATCCAAATCCGTAGATGAAATAGGTTGGCCTGAGGTGGCCGGGACACTTGCCAGCGTTGATACTGTATTGGTAATCACCCCTTCAGACAAAGATGCGCAGGCCGTTGTTCAAAAATTACAGGATATTATCCTGAATAAGTAGATAATCCATCGATTGATGAGATTTTGATATATGGGTCGCGTTTTGCGACCCTTTGTGTTTTAAGGATTCCGGAGTGAGTTTCATGCTAAATTTTTTTGTTGATATGCATATTCATACTCATTATTGCGGTCATGCCAGCGGCAGTATAATAGAGACTGTTGAAACTGCAATAATCAGAGGATTGCATGGAATAGCATTTACATGTCACTGTCCTTATCCTGCTGGTTTCAAAGGTGATATAGATAATGCTGTAATGCTTATGGACAGCCTTGAAGATTATTGGAATGATACCACTAAAGCCAGAAATCATTTTTCTGGAAAGTTGGAGATTCGGCGGGGTATTGAGATAGATTTTATTCCGGGATATGAGCATGAATCCGAACAAATATTAACAGGGAAAACCTATGATGTTGTATTGGGTTCAATACATATGCTTGATGGAATTACCATAGACTACAGTGATTGTCATCTTGAATCACATATGGAGGCTCTGGGTAGTGTAGATGGTATATGGAATAAATATTGGAATCAGCTTGAAGCGTTGATTCATTCGGATTTGTGCGACGTCATTACACACTTCGATCTTCCAAGAAGATTAGTATCACTTAAGCCGGAAAAAGATTATTATGAACGTGTAGAGGCTATTTTTGATGCAATGCTGGCCAGAGGAAAGGTGATGGAGATAAATACCGGGGGGATCGATCGTGCCTGTGACGGAAAAAGTTATCCTGCTCTATGGATAATGAAAATGGCTGCTGAAAGGAAGCTGCCTATCTGCCTTGGTAGTGATGCTCATGCTCCCGGTGAAGTTGGACGGTACTTTGATATTGTCTCACAACAGTTATTAAATTTGGGTTTCAAGACAATAGTCGATTTTATTATGAGAGAACCTGTTGAAAAAGCAATTCCTAAACTGTAAGAAACAAAAAATTATTGATCCCACATGATTTAAAAAAAGCTCAACCTTATATGGTTGAGCTTTTTAGTGCCGGGGGCGGGAATCGAACCCGCATGGACCGAGGTCCGCTGGATTTTGAGTCCAGTGCGTCTACCAATTTCACCACCCCGGCAGTATCTTCAAATTGAAGAGCCATAATATACTAAAAATGAATTGCCTTGTCAAGAATAAGACGCAGATGTATTTATTAAAGTTCTCTATACGAGTGCCGATAATCTAAATAAGAGGTGCCGCTCGAAGGGACTCGGCTTTGGGGGAAAGGACTCCCCGGCTCCTTTTTCGAATATAGTATGTGCAGGCATGTTCGCTTCCCTGCTGCATCTGGAATAAATCCCGCCCAAGCTATCCATACATTAATGTGGGCGGGATTTATGTCGTTTGCTCCTCAATCAATCCTGCATTTTATCAATTGAAAATGAATCTTGTCATCTATAGTTTTTGATGCAAGGACAATTATATCCTTTCCCGAAACGGCCAATAATGTATTCCGCCGGGATAGTACAGGGCGATCAAAACCTTCAATTGTCAGATTAATTTTTTCTACGCTCTCAGAGCCGGAATCAAGCGTGAAAGCATTTGCCAGTCGTTCATTGCCATCGTGATTATAAAATGCTAAAAGTCCGTTGTCCGGTAAAAGAGTGATATGGTAGTAGTAGGGCATTGAATCTGTTATAAACTTATACTCCCTCAGAAGTTTGGCATCTGCCTTTGAAAGATCCAGCTTTGAGATAATATTATTAAGTGATTTATTGTAATCACTTTTATCTATTTGTGTAACCGGTATCGCTGGAATTGGGGGAGTGTAGGTGGCAAGGTGTCTACCTGAGCGGTCATATTCCTGAAAAGAAGTAATGCCTGAATTTCCACATATAATACCTCCTGCTACAGACTTTATAATCTGACTGTATCTATTCAGACTCTGCGGCGTTGTCATATAAAATGTTCCTTTAGACGTCTTAATTGCAGTCTTTTCAACGTTGCTTTCATATGGTTGTTGAATATATGTATGTATTTTTTTCTCCTTTTGAGTTTCCAGATTTACATATGCAATATGATCACGATTAGGACCGTTTTTTACAAGGATTAATCCCATTACTGCAACTGTATTGGCATCAAGACCTATGACATCCGATATGGGGTAGCCCAAGGCAATACGTTTGATGAAGCGCCCCATGTTTGAAAAGAGTACAAGTTCACCTCTGACATAATCAGTGACTACAATAGTGTTACCTGCTGTAGTTATGGCCTCTGGTGAGTGGTTAAACAGTTTTGGTGACTTGCCTGCACCGCCAAATTTTCCAAGGTATGACCCTTCCCGGTTAAAATGAATGATTGTTCGCTCTTCACGATTAAGAAGAAAGATATGTCCGTTATCACTAACAGCAATACGCGGATATCTTGAGATAGGAGTATAGTTTGCATCCATTGGCGGAAGTATACTGTCCCAGTCAATATTGCTGGCAAAATCAGGTTGTGGGCGTATACATATTTCTCTTGCAGGGATTTGTGCTGTTGCAGCCAGAACTCCGATAAACAGAGTAGTAAGTAATGTATGACATATTGTTTTCATATCTAATATCCTTTAATTTGAGGCAAGACTTGCCCGGATGTATTGAACTTCCTGAGTACCTGCCGGAACAAATTTGACAGTTATTCGTTTTTCATGCCAATCGGACAGAATATCACCTGCTAAATCAGCGTCGTTTTTATCATGCTGAACAATCAAGGATGAATTTTCTGATTGGCACTGAAGTGTAAGCTTGTTTGTGAGTATTGCAATCAGACATAGACTGGCAAAAGAAACGGCAAATGCTGGCATTTTCATCCAATTTAGCCGTGTCCGGACAGATTCGGGTTTTTTCCATACATTATAAGGGATAGAAGAAGGATTCAGCATAGAAAGATCTGCGTCAATATTTTTCTTTTGCCGGTTCAGCAGCTCCAGCTGTTGTTGACATGCTGAGCAATTTTCAATATGCTTAAATATTGTGTGCCGGCTTTTGTTATCACCTTCACCCATCATGTAATCAAAGAGATCTTGTTTATCAGGTGTATGTTTCATGATGCCTCCTCCAATAGGCGGGCGCATTGTTCAAAGGCCCGTGATAATAATTTACCAACTGATGTTGATTTTATGCCGGTAATTTCTGACATTTCTTTGTATGTCATTTTTTCTTGATATAACATTAGAAGTACCCGGTCTCGTTTTTTTAATTTTGCCAATACTTTGAATACACGTCTCGAAGATTCTGCTTTCTCAAATATTTCATCCGGTGATGGTACACTTGGTGTATCATATGTTAATCCAGGTTGAATTAGCGTCCATTTTTTTGAACGCTGTAACTTTGAGAGGCTAAGGTTTGTTGCCACCTTGTACAACCAGGCTTTCTCATATTCGATACATCCTTTTTTTTGGTGCTGCTTATATAAACGCAGGAATGTTTCCTGGACAATGTCCTCACACGGTTCCCGCCGATGGAAATAGCGATAGACATATCGGTATAGATCCTGATAATGTTGCTTATATACTGCGTCGAAGGATTCCATGGTGCTCCATTTTTTGTGTCTGTATTACTTAGACTAAAATACATCGATTTTGTGACATCGGCTAATCATTTTTTGGTTTTAGATTGAATTATGGGTGTATATTGAAACGAGTTGATGATGCGCACTGCACTCTTTGGTGATAATGAAGAGAGTGATTCAGCATCCTTTGAGTAGCGGATACCAGTTAAGAAGATCCCGGCTAAAAGATTGCCGGGATGCCACGGGTGGAAAGGGTGTGCAATACACCCTATGGAAACACTATCCACAAAAATACCATCTACAAAATTTTTTATAGGGCAAAGGTTTGGAGGATTGGTGGCTGGGACACTGCGGAGCGGAATCTTGGTAACGGATCAATTTATATCCGTAGTACAAGGACAATTTACTTGACTTGTTGCCTTGATTTTAAGATATTTAACGATGATTATTATTAGTTTCCGGCAAGTTTATAATGGAGTATAATTGGCAGTCATTCAAGGAGTTCAACCGGTCAGGCCGGTATGTGCTATTACATTCTCGCCGGAAATGGATCTGGAAAATATTATTGAGATTCTGGAGCCGGTATTGGGTGTGCCTGATGCCAGGTCGGCAATTTACAATTTTGATTTTACTGCCTATTATGAACCGGAAATGGGCAGTGGACTGAAAAAAGTATTCCTGGCATTTGCGGGATTAATTCAGCCTTCCAGGTTGGCATATATTAAAAATATGACTAATCACCTGGAGGCTGATAAAGCAATTGACGGTAAACGCTGCATTAATCTTGATCCTGCATATATATCATTGGCCAAGCTTGTAGTGGCATCCGCCAAAGATTTTGCACATCGCATATATATTGGTCAGGGGATATACGGAGATCTTCAGCTCCAATTCAAACATGGGTGCTTCCACCCGCAGCCATGGACATTTCCGGATTATCAATCAAAGGATTCCCTGGATTTTTTCAAGATCATCAGGAATGAACTATTAAACAGGATATAGAATGAAATCTATCAGTTACAAGGATGCAGGCGTTGACATATCTGCCGGTGAAGCAGCAGTCAATCGTATCAAGACCATGGTACGACGTACTTTTACGCCCAATGTCATGACTGACCTGGGTAAGTTTGGCGGTTTTTATCAATTAGATCTATCCGGTTATGACAAGCCGGTTCTGGTCAGCTCAATTGATGGTGTAGGTACTAAACTGAAAGTTGCTTTCATGATGGACCGCCATGACACAATTGGCGAAGATCTGGTGAATCACTGCATTAACGATATTTTAGTTGGCGGTGCCAGGCCTATGTATTTTCTTGACTACATAGGTACAGGCACACTCTCACCTGATGTGATGGAAGCCATTATTACAGGCATGGTAAGAGGATGTGAAAAAGCCGGATGTGCCCTTATTGGCGGTGAGATGGCAGAGATGCCAGGGTTTTACTCTGCTGGAGAGTATGATGTGGCCGGTTCAATAACAGGTATTGTTGAAAAGGATAAAGTCATTGACGGTTCAAAAATTGAAGCCGGTAATGTACTTATAGGCCTGCCGTCTTCCGGACTGCATACAAATGGATATTCATTGGCTCGTAAAGTACTTTTTGAGCATGCCGGGTATTCTGTTAATGATACTCCTGAAGTCCTGGGTGGCGTCGCTATAGGTGAAGCACTTTTGGCTGTGCATCGTTGCTACCTGCCTGTTGTTGATCCCTTGTTGGATAAAATTGATATTTTGGGCATGTCTCATGTAACCGGTGGAGGATTAATAGGCAATACACAACGTATTCTGCCGGATGGTCTGGATCTGGCCGTTGACTGGAATGCCTGGGCCACACCACCTATTTTTAAGTTGATTAAAGAAAAAGGCAATGTATCCATTTTGGAGATGCGCAAGAGTTTTAACATGGGTATTGGTTATATCTTTATTATCTCCCCGGCAGAGTCAATGAATCTCATGAATATTTTAATTGAGATGGATGAAGATCCCATAATGATTGGTCATGTTCGCTAGAGGGAGATACACTTGAGTTTCTTATTAATAATATTTTTAAGTTATCTGGCAGGTTCAATTCCAACGGCTATCATTTGCAGTCGCCTTATTTTAAAAGATGATATCCGGAACCATGGTTCAAAAAATGCAGGTGCAACAAATGTATTCCGTGTAATGGGCTGGAAACCTGCATTGGTAGTAGTGCTTATTGATATTGCCAAGGGAATGGTCGCGGTTTTATTGATCGTCCAGCTTGGTGATACGATGTTCAATGATATAACGATTAAGATTTTTGCCGGTCTTGCCGCCATTATCGGTCATGTCTGGACGGTATTTGCGGGATTCAAAGGTGGTAAGGGGGTTGGTACTGCCTTTGGAGTACTGCTGGGCCTGGCACCAATCGCATCACTAATTACTTTTGCTGTGTGGTTGATATTAGTACTCATTACACGCATTGTGTCGTTGGGCTCTATAGCTGCTGCATTGATTTTTCCGATGGCTCTTTTTGTTCAGCGTCATTTTTTCTCTTCTGATCTTGAGGTTGAGTTATTGTATATGGGTATTGGCCTGGCTGTATTGATTTTTGTTACACACAGGGCAAATGTTAAAAGATTACTGCGTGGTGAGGAGAATCGATTCGGCAGTAAAAAAAATAATTAATTTTAAAATTCCGGAATTTTTTTATGGCACCACATATTCAAGAAAAACAACATGTTGCTGTACTTGGTGCAGGTTCATGGGGCTCTGCTCTGGCTCTTTTGCTTCAGCAAAATGGTCATGATGTAAGGCTATGGGAGTTTGATTCTGAAGTTGCGGCGCGCTATGCGGCAACACGTGAGAATGCCAATTTTCTACCTGGCATTCATATGGATGACTCCATTCTTATAAGTTCAGATCTCAAAGCCGTGTTAGATCATGCTCAAGTGGTTCTTTTTGTGGTACCTTCACATGTTCTGCGTAAAGTGGCTCAGGATGCATCTGCTTATATTAGCCCTGGGGCCATTGTAGTTACTTGCGTAAAGGGTATTGAGAAGGGTACTGCATTATGCATGAGTGATGTGCTTCTTGAGGCTATTCCATCGCTTAAAAAGGATACATTGGCAGCTCTGTCAGGACCAAGCCATGCAGAAGAAGTATCAAGGGCAGTGCCGACAGTTGTCACAGTTGCATGTGACAATCATGAAGTTGCTGTGAGTATTCAGAGCCTGTTCATGAGTGATGTGTTTCGGGTCTATTCCAGCAAGGATCTCATAGGTGTTGAGCTGGGCGGTGCTTTGAAGAATGTAATAGCCGTGGCAGCCGGTATTGCCGATGGAGTAGGTTTTGGTGATAATACAAAAGCCGCATTGATGACGCGAGGTCTTGCAGAGATAACACGTCTTGGAACTGCCATGGGGGCAGATCCGTTAACATTTGCCGGCTTGTCCGGAATGGGAGACCTCGTGGTGACTTGTATGAGTCGCCACTCAAGGAATCGTTTCCTGGGTGAAGAGATAGGTAAAGGGCGTACTCCTTCCGAAGTTGTGGAGTCAATGGTACAGGTGGCTGAAGGTTACAGAACAACTGCTTCTGCCCGTGAATTAGCTTCCAGGCATGGTGTAGCAATGCCAATTGCAGACGAAGTATATCATGTGCTCTACCAGGGAAAATCACCCAGGAAAGCCGTGAGAGACCTGATGACAAGAGACCCCAAGATGGAAGACTGGGGATAGATACAGAAGTGTAAATTCCAAATTACAAAAAAACAAATTCCAAAAAAAAGCGGATTGTAAATTGATTTTGTTTTTTGGTACTTGCTTTTTGTTATTTGTTATTTGTTATTTGTTATTTGTTATTTGTTATTTGTTATTTGGTACTTGTAATTTTTATAGAATACAGAGAGGATTGTTACCTACTATGGACCGTATTTACATTACCGATTTGTCTCAACATGAAGATCAAATAGTAACACTTAAAGGCTGGTTATATAATAAACGCTCCAGCGGCAAGCTGCGTTTTCTCATATTGCGCGACGGAACAGCTACTGTACAATGTGTTGTATTCAAAGGCGATGTGGATGAGGCTACTTTCGCCGCTGCCGATGCATTGACTCAGGAATCATCATTTGAAGTAACGGGCAAGGTAGTGCCTGATGAACGTGCACCCAGCGGTTATGAGATGCAGGTTAAATCGATTAAGACTGTACAGATAGCGATGGATTATCCAATAACGCCCAAGGAGCACGGTACTGCCTTTTTAATGGATAATCGTCATTTATGGCTGCGGAGTTCAAGACAGACGGCAATTCTTAAAGTCAGGCATACTATCATCAAGGCCTGTAGAGATTTTTTTGATGACCGTGGATTCACACTGGTTGATACGCCAATCTTCACTCCAGCTGCCTGTGAAGGAACTACCACACTGTTTGAAACAGATTACTTTGGTGAGAAGGCCTATCTTTCACAATCTGGCCAGCTCTATAGTGAAGCGGCTATTGGCGCACTTGGTAAAACATACTGTTTTGGTCCGACATTCCGTGCCGAGAAGTCAAAGACACGTCGTCATTTAACGGAATTCTGGATGGTAGAGCCGGAAGTTGCCTTTGCTGATCTTGATGATAATATGAAACTTGCTGAAGAATTTGTCTCATTTGTGGTTCAACGGGCACTGGAAAATAACCAGGAAGAATTGAAGCGTCTGGAACGGGACACTAAACCGCTGGAGAATGTTGTGCCTCCGTTTCCCAAGATAACCTATGATGAAGCGGCCAAGATCCTGCTCGAACAGGGTGTTGATTTTGAGTATGGCAGTGATTTTGGTGGTGGCGATGAAACTGTACTTGCCGATCAGTTTGACAGACCTGTGATGATACATCGCTGGCCTGTGGAAATTAAAGCTTTTTACATGAAACATGCTCCGGAAAATGATAATCTTGCTATGGGAGTTGATGTTCTGGCTCCTGAGGGTTACGGTGAAATCATTGGCGGTGGACAGCGTGAGGAAGATTATGAGACACTTGTGTCTCGCATTAAGGCACATGGTCTTCCAATGGAGGCATTTGACTGGTATCTGGATCTACGTAAGTACGGTGCTGTACCCCATTCAGGATTTGGAATGGGTATTGAAAGATGTGTTGCCTGGATCTGTAAATTACCCCATGTCCGTGAGACAATTCCTTTCCCCCGGATGATGGCCCGTTTGAAACCATAAAGATATTGAAGGCGGGTACGATATATGTACCCGCCGTTTTGATCTAGCTTTCTTTTTTTTATATTGTTCCGCATATGTTATTCCATTCTTGAAAATATGTTTATAGAATTTTTGATATTTTTTCACACGGAGATCACAAAGACATAAAGGTAATGAATGAAAATTGTGTAAATTGAATAAAGGGACTATTACAAATTATGTCAAGGATATAAAGGGAATGAATGAGAATGAGATTGGTAAGATAGCAGTGGATTGTGCTATCCAATTGCATATGGATATTGGGCCGGGTTTATTAGAATCGGTTTATGAATTGTTGCTCGCCCATAAATTACAGGAACGAGGTTTGAAAGTTCGTCGTCAAGTATCTATTCCAATTAAGTATAATGGTATTAAATTTGATGAAGGATTTAAAGCGGATATTCTTATCGAAAATAAAGTGATCTTAGAACTAAAGTCACTTGAAGTAACATCAAGAGTACATAAAAAACAAGTGCTTACTTATTTGAAATTATCAGAAATGAAATTGGGGTATTTACTAAATTTTGGACAAGTATTAATGAAAGATGGAATTACACGATTTCTGAATGGAACTATTGAATAATCATCTTTCTATATGAAAAATGAACACAAGCTCCCCTCGCACAGAGCTCACAAAGGCCACAAAGGAAGAACAAGAGCTGGAGATTTGATAATTTTGAGTGTGCATTCTCTGTGTCCTCCGTGTGCTTTGTGCGAAAAAGCAAATAGAATTCTCCTCACACGGAGATAACAAAGGGTGCATAGGAAATAAACAGAGATGCAGATTTGATAATTTTCATTTGAAACACTGCATCCTCTGTATTGTTATTTGAAATACTAAGAGCTCCTCGCACAGAGCTCACAAAGGCCA
>JAGLOF010000092.1 GCA_023139105.1 bacterium | reverse complement strand
CTGACACCCCGGGGGCTAATTTTTGAATATGTTTTCTCCGTGTCCTTCGTGTCCTCTGTGCGAAAAAACAAATGAAATAATCCTCACACGGAATAGCTGAAGAACACCGCTACACAACAGGGATTGATAACTGATAACCATAAAAGATTTCCGGTAGATTCCACACCATTAATAATCCACCCACATTGTGCAACATAAAAAAACCCCGCCACATGGCGGGGTTTTTAAATAACATCAAATTATCAGAACAGGTTAGGCTTCAACTTCTTCTTTTTTATTCCTCTTAACAATAAGTTCCTGAACAATAGTCAAAAGGTTAAACATCATGTAATAGAGGTTAAGGCCTGCAGAGATGCGGTAGAACATAAAGGTCATCATGACAGGCATCATGTATGCCATCATCTTCTGTTGAGGATTCTGGCCTCCTGAAAGTTTCTGTTGGAAAATCATTGTTACACCCATCAAGATTGGCAGTATATGTATGCCCATCAAAATACCATCAGGTGCGGAGAGATCAGAGATCATAAGCCACTCTGCCTGACGCAGCATGATGGTGGTTCTAAATAAATTGAACAACGCAAAAAGCACGGGCATCTGCAATAACATCGGGAGACATCCCCCAAGTGGATTGACTCCGTGCTCTTTATATACCTTCTGCACTTCTTTATTCATCCGCTGCGGATCACTCTTGTATTTAGCCTGAAGGTCTTTGATCCGTGGTTGCAACTTCTGCATCTCTTTCATCGACTGAAAACTTTTGCGGGTTAGCGGATAAAGCACAATCTTTATCATGATTGAGAAGAGAATAATAGTCCAGCCATAATTACCAATAACGTCGTACATTGCCTGAAGCACATAATAAAAGGCTTTTGAAATTGGCTGAATAACCGTCCAACCAAAATTCATGGTCTTCTCAAGATTAACGCCCAGGCTTTTTACTGTGGGTAGATCCAATGGTCCAAGATAGACATCCAAATCTGTTTCATGTGTGCCGGACATGGCCAGCCCCATGCGCATTTTTTTCCATGACGTAAGCTTGCCGTCTTCATGTATTTTTATCTCTTCGCCTGAGAGAGTTACGCCGCGGCCCTTCTGCGAACGCGGTATCAAGGCTGCAATAAAATATTTTACTCTGACAGCCGCCCACTCTGTAGTACCTTCGCTGAAGCCGGTTGATTTGGATTTGGTACTCAGTACTTCCCCGCCCTGCATGGCCACAGATTTTACGTAAGGCATGTCATCTTTAACGCGCTGCTCTGTTGGCAAGAGGCCGGAGTCCCAATGCAGGACATAACCGGCATCATATGTATTGATCCCTGAAATCTTTACCTGAAAATCAAAATCAAATCTATTCTCTTCAAAGGTAAATGTCCGTGTTATAACACCGCCATTATCCAGGACTAATTCAAAGGCGAGACGCCGGGCACTGCCGTTGTCTGTATTTATATGCGTATCTGCTACTTTTTGAAAGACCCTGCGAGAAAGGTCTACTCCACCGTCCATGGTCATACCCAGGTTACCTATGGCACCTTCAGGAATAATATTAACAGCCTGACTAAGAGATTTATCACCTTTTAGATAATCTTTCAACTCCCAATGAACAATAGTACCGCCACCTAAAGTAGACAAGGCACCGCGATACAGGTCTGTTTCTACCCATATCAATTCAGCTCCGGCTTCCGGCTCCACAGCCACAGGAGTGACATGTTGATTTAAAGATCTGCCTATTTCCACCGGTGCCTTTGTTGCAGGAATGGATGCCGGTGAAGTTGCAAGGCTGTCCGCTGTTATATTGGATTTAGGTTGCGGTTTTACACCTATAACATTTTTCATGTACCATGGGGTAATCAGTAATATTCCACCAATAAGTACTAAAGCTAATAATGTGTTTTTATTCATATTCAACACGTCCTTATTTTATGGCACAGGATCATATCCACCCGGATGCCAGGGATGACAACGAATTATACGTTTTAAACCAATTCCAAGGCCATTCCACAATCCACGCTTCTCCATTGCCTGAACCAGATATTCGGAACAGCTTGGATAAAACCTGCATGTGGCCGGTAGCCCCGGAGATATAATTCGTTGATAGATACGAATTATAATAATTAAAAACTGTTTCATTCAACACTCTCAATCAGACCACAAGTCGTTAGAAACCTGTCGACTTCTTTTGCAAGTGCGGCCGCATCCGAGTCCCTCGCCTGTACTTTGATTAGAATGATAATATCAAATGGCAAAATACAGCTTCGCCTCTGTCTATAAATTTCCCGTATCAATCTCTTAAATCGATTACGGATTACGGCGTTCCCAAGTTTCTTTGGAACTGCAAATCCAACACGTCTTCGGGGCGATGGCCTGTAATAAAAATGCAGGGCATACCCCTTAAAGTGGCAGCCCTTACGAAATAACATGGAGAAGTCATCCTGCTTTCGGATGATCTCCGATTTTGGCAGTCGATTGTTGCCTGTGTAATTACGACTCGTCACTGACGGTCAAACGTGCACGGCCTTTAGCACGACGGCGTTTTAAAACCAGGCGTCCGGACTTGCTGGCCATACGGCTCCGGAAACCATGTTTATTTTTACGCTTTCTGTTACTTGGCTGATAAGTTCGCTTCATTTGAAATCCTTTCTATAAGAACCTAATATCATTAAAAAACTTTGCAAGGTATCAAGTATAATCATTTTTTTTCAAAAGTCAAGCTATTTTCTTGTTTTTATCAAGTTTATTACACTTCCTACCGCCATAATACCGTTTCCAAGCCATGCACCGATTACAGGAGAAATGGAACCGTTCTGTCCCATGGACTGTCCCATCTTAACAAGACCAAAATAAAAAAAGCAAACTGAGAGGGCAATACCAAATCCAATAGCCATATTGGTCTTCTTCATATTATATGCAAGAGGCAGTGCAAATAAGACGATAATGAAATTGGATAGAGGGAATGATATACGCAGATGCAGTTCAGTTAAAAACGCATGAACATCCGCACCTGATCTGTTCATTAAACTAATATAACGACGTAAATCCCAGTAGCCCATATCTTCAGGTTTTCCCTGGGAACGTACAAGTTCTTCAGGTGAAAAATTAAGATCGATAATTAAACTATCTTTCATCTGACGCGCTATTTCATTGTCCTTATTAAAAAATCTTTCATAACCGTTTAGAACATGCCACTTTCCGGCCTTGTATACCATAGAATCAGCATCGATACGATTTGTGATTCTTCCATTGACAATCTTTTCAATCTTGATACGTGTGGCCAATCTGCGTTGGGGATTAAGTCTCCCGAGAGTTATCAACTGATCATGGTTTCTGATCTCAAGATTACTCAACTTTGAAAGTTTTACACGACCACTACTCTTAAGTCCATATTGTAGTTCCAACGACACTTTCATGGCAGAGCTTTTTGCAACAATAACTTCTGCGGTTACAAAGGAAATCAATGCCATAAATACTCCGGCCATCAGCACTGTTCCAAGAATTTGATATAGACTATAACCAAGTGCTTTTAACGCAATAATTTCATTATTACGTGCCAAGTTTCCTATAGAGAATACAGTGGCTAACAGTGTGGCAACAGGCAGCACAAGTACCAGAACATATGGGATATAATAAAGATAATATTGTAAAATAACTCTGACTGGCACATCTTTATCTATAAATTTATCCATCTGTTCAACAGAATCAACAATCACAAACAACACAACAACGGCTGCAATACAAAAGAGTATTAGAAAAATAAATGACTTGATTATATATCTGGGAATTATTGGCATCAGATCTTGAACCTCCGAAATTTATTAAAGAAGGATGCAATTCTCTCCCAGTCAATGAATGATGCTTCCCTTACCGACCGTACCATTAAATATACTCCACCACCGCCCACAACTATATTTGCAAGCCACATGGATAGTATGGGATGAAGCAGCATGCGATCTGCAAGTGCCTCTCCTCCAATTAGAAAAAACCAATATATTAAAAAAAATATCAGAGACAATACTCCTCCTGCCGCAACACCACTCTGTCTTGCCATGAAACCCAGGGGAGCACCAATCAAAACAAATACAAGGCATGCTACCGGAATTGCATACTTTTTATGTATTTCAACTTTTAAGGATGATATCGATTTTTTATTACTCTTGATTACAGAGAGCTGACTCTTTATCTGTGACTGCATTCTACGGGCATGTACTATGGGATGTGCAACTCTTGAAAGCGTATATGCGCTATCATTGGAGGCTGACCAGATTCCGGCGGGCAGCAGGCTTTGCCAATCATTTTGAGCAATAGTACAAATTCTTTCGCTATGCTCTGCAATAGATTCATTTTTGTGTTTTAGATCTTCATTCATCATAGCAGAATTTTTCTCTCTCAGCCCGCGCCTCTTTCTGTCCCGTCTCTTGAGATTCACATTGCCAACCCGGATATAGTGCATCATTTTCTTAAAACTACCACGACGGTAATTTGCCGGTTCCTTAATATCAGCCTCATGCATTTCTCCGTTGAACAAAGTTAGTATCATACATTCATCTGCTTCCGAATATACAACCTTGCCACTATCCGCTAAAATAGTCTTTAGTGCATTTTTATCTGAGTAATCATTAATAATGATACTTTTTAATACATTGCGTTCCGTATCAATTTCATTAGCCCACAGGCTGTGTGACTCAATATCATTAAATACCTGTGGTTCTAAAATAATTGTAGGATTTTTACTTCGTATATCTTTTGAAAGATTACTATATAGATGGTTCACCTCTGGAAGAACCAGGTTATTAAATCGTTCCATTCCCACTGTAAGCAGCAATGCAGCCAAAATTACCGGCGTAACAAGTCTGTAAAAATGCAGACCCGAGGCCTTGAGTGCTGTCAGTTCATGGTCAGATGAAAACCTGCCAAAAGCCATCAATGTGGCAATAAGAACTGACATTGGTACTGCAAGTGCCACTATCCATGCAAGATTTAATGCAAAAAATTGTAGGATAATACCAATAGAAACCCCTTTGTTCAAAAGTTTACCCAAATCTCTGAAGATCGTATTGATCAAAAATATGAAAATTATTGTCAATAATGAAAAAACAAAGGGTCCAATGTGTTCTTTTAATATGTATTTACTCAATATTTTCAACTGATAACTCCTACTAAATTCCACCCAATATAGAGAAAGAAATGAATGTACTGCAAGTTTAATTGTTGTTACGCTAAACTCGTTCCAATTTTATGCTTGCATTTATTTTATTTATGAATTACTTTACATCCTTCTAACAGTTGATTTTACAAGGAGTTTTGCTTATTGATCCCTTGCTAACGGTATAATAATGGACATGGTCTTCGGCCAGGTTTGTACATTTGAGTCGGTTGAACACTAAATGATTAAGATGACAAGGCAAGGTATTGATGCGAAAACATACTTCAACAAGACCTCAGCGGCATATTTCCGTCCCAACTTTATTTTTTGCATTTCTGGCAATCACCGGGCTCTCTCAGGCACAAGTCGGCTTTAAACTGCCGGACGCCAAGATCATTCTGGTTCCTTTGGCCGGCACAGGTACAGCCAATCCAATCTCTATGGCTACACCTTTTGGATATGACGGCCCTTCATTCCCATCCAGCTTCCGCTATTCGGTAGAGATGGACTCCTCGCGACAGAATTATACAATATCAAGAAAATATCAAAATCGTGATATCTTCCTGCCCCGGCAATACTCTTTCAGCGACTTCATCCGTGAACGCCTTGACTTTGGCACCTCTGCACAATGGCAAAAATTTGCTTCATCCAATGTAGCTCCATCATCAGGCTTTGGCAGAGGCAAGGGCGGCATAACTCTTGAGTCGGGAAAGATTAAGAGCGAGGCTTTTAAAAAACTGTTTGGCGGAGAGACTGTCAGCCTTAATATTAACGGTAGTATCTCTATCGACGGTACTCTGCGTAATGAAAAGCGGAGTTCAAAAAGAACCGCTTCAAACAGGCGTCCCAATACTAATTTCCAGATGAAACAGAAGCAGCGTTTCAGCGTTACAGGCAAGATTGGTGAGAACATAACCGTTGACGTTGAACAGGATAGTGAGAATGATTTTGAATTTGAGAACGCTGTTAAGCTCAGTTACTCCAGTGATGAAGACGGAATTGTAAAGAGTATTGAAGCCGGTAATATCTCTCTTAACCTACCAGGAACAAATTTTGTAACCTTCAGCCAGCAGAATGCAGGGCTCTTTGGTTTAAAGGCAAATTTCCAGGTTGGCCGCCTTGGTATCACGGCAATTGCCAGTATGGAAAAGGGAAAGAAGAACACCCTGGCAATTGATGCCGAAGGAAAGACGAACACCTATGTTATAGAAGATTATCAATACAAAAAGGGGAGTTACTTCTTTCTTGACAATGAATATAGAGTACTTTACAAACAATATAAAAACGGAATGCATCAATCAGAGCCTACTCTATTTATTGAAGAGATTGAAGTATATAAATCCGATGTAGGTTATACACAGGCCATGGGTGAGGATATGTTGCGGGCATGGGCAATTCCTGATCCATCAACTGTAGGCACCGATACACTTGCCGCCAATAATAATGAAATAAAGAGAGCATATTTTAAGAAACTCAAACCTGTTCAGGATTATTATATCAATCGCGATCTGGGTTATATTCAGATGAGTATGTCTCTGCAAGAAAGTGAAGTTCTGGCAGTTATATATAAAACCACTACTGCCATTCATGGCAGCGGCATTAAGCCGTTTACAGATCCCGAACCAATGCCTGTCCTCAAATTAATTAAAGCCCAGAATCCGGATCCCGGCTTCAAGACATGGGACCTGGAGTGGAAAAATGTATATGACCTCAGGGTACCAAATATTACAAATGAGGAATTTGCAGAAAACCTTGAAGTAAAAATCTTCTTCAAAAATCCCAGCGGACTGCCTAAAGAGTCTATTGATATAAACGGACAACCTACTTCTTATCTTAATCTGCTTGGTCTTGATAATACAGGCATGTCAGGCAGCTCACTTCCAGATAATAAGATTGACAATAATCCCAATATAATTAATAAAGTTCGCGGTGAGATAATGCTGCCCAACCTGCGTCCCTTTGATCCCGATACTTTAAATGGGGATTACAGTGAAGACTATTGGGATGCTGCTGGTAAAGACAAGAGAAATGCGGCAATCTATGATTCAACCAGAAGCGGAGTTAACCTTAGAGAATTAAAAGGCCAAAGCAAGTTCTATTTTGAAGTCACCTCTTCACGCCGCCAGACAACATACAACCTGGGCATGAATATAATTGAAGGAACCGAAGAGATAATTCTAAGTGGCCGTAAGCTTTTAAGAGATGTAGACTATAAGATAGAGTATTACTCCGGAAGCCTGGAGCTGACTACTCCCGATGCCTCTGACCCTTCTGCTGAAATTACAATTAACTATGAATCACAGCAGATGTTTTCAAGCAGCAAGAAGTTAATGATAGGAACCAGGGCACAGTACAGCCTCTGGGAACAGAATGGCCGTGAATCCTTTATTGGCGGTACATTTTTATATCTGGATAAATCTCTGATGGACAAGCGCATCAGGCTGGACAAGGAAGCGCCCATGCGCAACATGGTCTGGGATATCAATACAAAAATAACCAGAGAGTCTAACAGCTTTACCAACTGGCTTAACAAGAAGATCGGTTTCCTCAATCTGTCCGGTGCCAGCCGCCTTGGCTTTGAAGCTGAAATTGCACAGATCATACCTAATCCCAATACATTGAACAACAAGGCAACGGGCGACAGGAACGGCGTTGCATATCTGGATGACTTTGAAGGTGCTAAGCGCAAAGTACCTATGGGTGTAATGAGACGCAACTGGCGCCACGGCTCTTTACCTGTCACTCAGAATTCACTCTCCCAGACTTTGGAGAACATGGGTCACCTGGTATGGTATAATCCATGGGTAAAGACAGCCATTCAGGAAATCTGGCCGGAGAAAGAGGTTACAAATTCCAACGGCGGCACATCAGTCACCGATGTCCTGATTCTGGACTATGAACCCAATCCTGATTCTGGCAAAGACTCATGGTCAGCCATCATGCGTGGCCTCTCACCCGGTTACTATAATCAGGTAGATGCACGATTTCTTGAAGTATGGGTAAAGCCAAATACAACAGGGCTGTTTACTTATGGAGACGATACTACGGCAAATGTATACTCAGATCAACCAACACTCTATGTTGATCTTGGTCAGATATCAGAAGACGTTATACCCAATGGAACCTGGAACACAGAGGATGCAATACCATCAAATGGATATCGCGACAATATACTCTTGGACCATGAAGACACGGGTATAGACGGTATGAAGGGAGATGATCCTGAGTCTATCTTTGCTACTCATATTGCCTGCTCAACGGAGACAGAAATTATAGATAACTATAAAGTCATTACCGGCAAACCATATGATTTTATGGATCTGAATAATGACGGCGTCAAACAGGAAGATGAGCCATATTCATACGATGATTACTATTATGATGATAAAAAACCATATTTAACAAGAACAGATAAAGATGGTAATTATAGGGGTACAAGAAACGGAACAGAAAACAATGGAAATGCTGGTCAGGCCCGATATCCCGACAGTGAGGATTTAAACGGCAATAGTGAGGTTGATAAGAGAAACAATTTTGTACGTTATGAAATAGATCTGGACTCAACCGGTACATCATGGGACAAACATCTTGTGTCAACCGCAAAATCAGGATGGCGTCTATACAGAATACCCTTATCTGAATTCTATGAAAACGAAGGAAGCCCTGACTGGTCACGCATAGAGAATGTGCGCATGACCATAACCGGTGCCTCTGATCGGTGTAGTATTGAAATTGCGGAAGTTGAGCTTGTTGCCAATGAGTGGAAATACTACGGCGTTCTGGCTGAAGCAGACACAACTGTAAGGGCTCCAACCGCTGAGCAGGATAAGGACAAGCTCAAACTTGCAGTTGTAAACTCTCATGATAATCCCGGTTATAAGGAGACTATCTCAGCTGAGAAAATGGGTATCTCCGGTTCCCGTGATCCCATATTAAAGACCATGTCCAGAGAACAGTCTCTGGCCATGCGCATGCAGGATGTGCAGCCAGGCGAGACCGTTCTGGCCAGAAAAGAACTGAATGACCAAAATTTGATTCAATATGAAAAACTAAAGATGTTTGTTCATGGCGGCGGCCTTAACACACCATGGAATATGGCCGACAGTATTGAATTCTTCCTGCGATTCGGATCTGATACTGACAATCAGATCTACTATGAAGTGACCCTGCCATATGTTTCAAACGGCTGGTTTGATAACACCATTGAAGTGGATCTGAAAGAACTCTCTCTCTTGAAGAACAATTTTAAGGGTGATCCCTTTGAAGAGACAGTTCGTGATACAGTTGGAAATGTAGTCTATGGAGTCAAAGGACTACCGACTCTCAGAAATATTCGCTGGTTGATTGCAGGGGTTCGCAATAAAAGTATGGATCTTGCTTTTTCAGGAGAGATATGGCTGGATGAACTACGCCTCTCAAACATACACAAAGAAAAAGGAATGGCCAAACGCGCTAAGCTGGACATTCAAATTGCAGATCTGTTTTCTTTTACAGGACAGTATGACAGCAAGGATGCAGATTTCCATACTATAAATGAACAGTCAACGGGCCAGGGTTCCGATTCAGAGAACTGGTTGATCAACGGATCCATGAATCTTGACAAGCTAATGCCCAGTCGTTGGGGCATACGCATTCCCATTAGTTATAAAAAGTCTCAATCTACCCGCACACCCAAATACATACCCGGCAGTGATATTCTGGTTGATCGTGATAATCCGCCGGATTCTCTTCAGACTACAAACACATCGGAAAGTCTGAGCCTAAGATACAGCAAGACTACCAAATCGAGAAACCTTCTGGGAAAAATCTTATTTGATCCCTTCTCTTTCAGTGCCAACCACTCTACGCAAGATAGAACCGATCCCAGAACGGGTGAATCGTCCAGAACAAGTAATTCCGGCAAATTTGCATATCACTTAAATATTGGCGATAAAATATTTTTCAAGCCCTTCTCATGGCTCGGAGAGAAAGGGTTCATGAAAAAAATTGCCGGTATCAAGTTCTTTGCACCGTCAAGTTTTAATTTTGATGCAGACGCAACCGATAACCTAACTGAAAAGACCAGTGCCGGCGGCGTACAAGGCAACATAGGCAAGGCAATTTTAAACAGGAGAATAACTGCAAAATGGAAACCCTTCTCCATTATGCAACTTGATTACAGCCTGACAGATAATTATGATCTTCTTGCAGACACATCAGCGCAGGACACGTCCGTTCAGGCCGCTTCTCCGGAAATTCGTGCTGTTCAAATAAGCGAATTTCTAAATATTTTAAATCCTAACGGTATACATGTGGGCCAGAAACAGTCGATTTCAACATCTCTGACTCCTAAAATTGCCAAGTGGTTTAAACCTACTATAAGATATAAAACAGATTATTCATATGCATTTAATCCTCAACAACATCATACCGGAACCGCACGCAGTGCAAAAGTATCGACTAATTTGAGTGGAAATGTTACTTTGACACCCAAAGAGCTGGTCGCCCTGTTCAAGTCAAAGAAAAAAGGCCCGGGCGGTAATCGCACAGCCGCCAGACGCGGCAGAAGAGCACCGGTAAAAAGAAAAACTCCGGGTGAAAGTGATAAAAAAGAAGAGGAAAAAAAGCCGGGTAAATCACCTATAACCTTTGTCTTTTCTACCATAGGGTCGGTGTTTGGGAGTATTAATCCAATAGTGATCAGCTATACCGAGAGGAACACCGACAGCCAATACGGTCTGGAAGAAGATCCCGACCTTCTCTACCAGATGGGTTGGTCCCGGGATGCCGGACCACTATCTGACAACCTGACTTCTGACAGAGCTTCATGGAATACAGCGCAGACTATCTCATTGAGATCGGGCTTCAAGATAAAACGCAGTATAACCGCAAGTCTTAACTACTCTATGACTGAAAACACCACACAGCAGAGTATAAACACAAAAAAGACATCAAATTCTGCTCTTGTAATGGGAGAAGGTAAAAACACCTTGCCATTCCCAACATGGTCTGTGACTTGGAACGGCCTTGAAAAACTGCCTCTGATGAACTTATTTCTAAAGACAATGACCCTGAAACACGGTTACAATGGAAAATGGGATAAAACTTTTAAAAGCGGTGAACACATACAGAACCAGTATTCAATGAGTTTTCAACCCTTGATCGGCGGAACTATTAACTTCAAGTTTGGCATGACAGCCACATTTGATTATAAACTTGGCGAGTCAATAACTCAAGAGCTTAAAACCGGTTCCAGTGTTGTCAGGCAGTCTACAGAAGATATGTCTTTCACCACACGCTACCAAAAACGCGGTGGTATTAAACTTCCATTCTTTAAGAAGAAGCTTGATAATAATATAGACTTTTCCATGACTTTTCGCAAATCCAGAAATATGAGAGATAAAAAGCTCAGTGAAGATGCAGACTATCAGGTGATTTCGGAAACTTCAAACTGGTCAATAAAACCACAGGTTGACTATTCTTTTACTAAAAATGTACGGGGCGGTTTTCATCTTGAATATGGAAAACGAAAAAGTTCTAAAACAGAAAAACAGCGTACATTTGCACTGGGAATCAATGCTGTCATTAATCTCTCAGGTCGATAATCAATTCCGGAGCAGATCAGCTTGACTTTTGGGCTTCAATTGCTTATAATCCTTAGTTTGATTTTGCACCAAACTAAAACGAGGAAAAATGAGTCATTTTAAAATTGGCCTTCGCCATGAAGATAAATCCAGATGGGAACGCAGAACAGCCATCACCCCAACGCACATTCGTCATTTAGTGGATGAATATGGCATTGAATGTATTGTGCAACCATCACCGACCCGCATATTTACAGACGGGGAATATGCTGAAGCCGGTGCCACAATACAGTCTGATCTTTCATCTTGTCAGGTTGTATTCGGACTGAAAGAGATGCCGGCGGCAATCTTTGAAAAAGGTAAGACCTATATCTTCTTCTCACATACCATCAAGGGACAAGCTCACAACATGCCCATGTTAAAGAGACTGGCTGATCTGGAATGTACCTTGCTTGATTATGAAAAGATAGAAGATGACAACGGACGCCGCCTGCTTTTCTTTGGCCGGTTTGCCGGTCTTGCAGGAATGATTGATTCTCTATGGTCTTTGGGTGAGCGTCTGAAATATGAAGGCTATGAAACTCCTTTTGAAAAAGTCGGCCAGGCATTTCACTACAGCTGCCTTGAAGATGCCGAGACTCACATAAGGGAAGCTGCAGAACTCATAGCACGTGATGGCCTGCCCATGGAGCTGGGTCCGATAGTAATTGGTTTTACCGGATACGGTCATGTATCCGGGGGAGCGCAGGAAATTTTTGACATCCTGCCCCACAAAGTCATTCAACCGGAGGATCTCGAGGCATTTATTAACAGTAACGAGTGGGATCCCCGTTACCTGTATAAAGTTGTATACCGTGAAGAAGATATGAATGCTCCAAAGGACGCACATGCCGCCTTCAAACTCCAGGAGTATTATGACCATCCTGAGAGATATAAATCTATCTTTGCGCCACATCTTCAGTGGCTTAGCGTCATGATAAATGCAATCTACTGGGATACCCCCTATCCCAAGCTTGTAACAAAACAGGAATTGCTCAAGCTGTTTAAGGCCTCTCGTCGTACACGTCTCAAACTCATCGGAGATATCACATGTGATATTGATGGCTCTGTTGAACCGACAGTGAGGGCAACACAGCCGGACAACCCCACCTATGTATATGATCCTTTTGATGATACACATACAGATGGATTTGAAGGACGCGGTGTTGTTATTCTACCTGTAGACAACTTTCCCTGCGAACTACCGCGGGAATCATCAATGCATTTTGCCGACGGTCTATTTCCTTATATTGAAGAAATTGCCAAGGCATGTTACACCAAACCATTGGAAGAATTGGGCTTTTCAAATCCCATTAAGCACAGTACGCTGCTACACCGCGGTAAGCTGACGCCCAATTTTGAGTATTTAAATAAATACTTGTAGGAATGATCATGAATAATGTTTTAATTTTAGGTGCGGGTATGGTTACCCGGCCCATGGTTGACTATTTGTTGGCCAGGGACAACATATCGATAGTATTGGCGGATGTAGATCAGGCCAGAGCCGATGCATTAATATCAGGACATGTACGCGGAAGCTCGGCTTTGCTGGATGTAAATGACAATGACGCACTGGGTGCTTTGATAAAAAAAGCTGATCTTGTTGTCTCTCTGGTTCCATATACATATCATCCGATCGTTGCAAAAATTTGTATTGCCGAAAAGAAAAATATGGTCACGGCCTCATATGTTTCTCCGGCCATGAAAGATATGGATCAGTCCGCCAAAGATGCCGGTGTCTTGATTCTCAATGAAATAGGCCTTGATCCCGGCATTGATCATATGTCTGCAATGCGCATCATTCACGATGTAGAGAGACGCGGCGGCAAGATATCTTCTTTCTACTCTTATTGCGGCGGTCTTCCTGCACCAGAGGCTAATACCAATCCCCTGGGATACAAATTTAGCTGGAGTCCCAAGGGTGTTGTTCTGGCTGGTCGCAATTCGGCTAAATATTTAAGAGAAGGCCAGACAGTAGATATTGCATCTGAAGATCTGTTCACCCATACCTGGGATCTGGACTTTGATACCATAGGTACATTATCCGCCTATCCCAATCGTGACTCAATGCCATATCGAGAGATCTACGGTCTCAAGGGTATTTATTCTCTGTATCGAGGTACATTACGTTATCCCGGATGGTGTGAAACCTGGAAAGCTTTGGTAGATCTGGGATATCTTAATCTTGAAGAGCGCCATGACCTTGTGGGTAGGAGCTATGCATCGCTTACAGCTGAACTTGCAGGCGTGGTGCATGATATAAATCTTCAAGATTCTGTTGCTAAATTATTAGGCGTTACAGATAAAGCAATAATGGAACGCATGAAATGGTTGGGACTTTTTTCTGATGAGCCTCTTCCGGACCAGCAGACAGTAATAGATGTTATATCTGCAAGATTACTTGAAAAGATGCAGTATGATAAAGGAGAACGCGATATGGTCGTTCTTCATCATGATTTTGAAGCAACTTTTCCCAATGGTAAGATTGAACAGATTACAAGTACATTGATTGAATATGGAATTCCTGATGGAGATTCGGCCATGGCTCGTACTGTCAGCCTGCCGGCCGCTATTGCCGTACGTTTGATATTAGAGGGCAAAATCAATGAAGTCGGCGTTCGTATACCGGTTGATCGCGAGATCTATGAACCTGTACTGAACGAACTGGAATCCATGGGAGTGGTTTTTACGGAAAAAGTAGTCGACTGATGATTGACGCACCTTCTTCCCGATATGGAACGCTGTTTCTTGTCAGCACTCCTATCGGAAACCTGGAAGACATGAGTTTCAGGGCAATAAGAATTTTACGTGAAGTCGATTATATTGCCGCAGAAGATACACGGCACACAGGTCGTTTACTGCAGCACTTTGATATTCAAGCACGGATGGAGAGTTATCATGACCATAATAAAGAAGGTAAAACTCCACGCCTGCTGGAATATCTCAAGACCGGTAAAAACATTGCTGTTGTAACTGACGCCGGGACACCGGGAATAAGCGATCCGGCATTCTATCTTGTCAGAGCCGCTATATCACAAGACATTACAATCTCTCCCATACCTGGACCAACAGCGGCAATTGCAGCCCTGGTCGCTTCGGGTTTGCCAACAGACAGATTTGTGTTTGAGGGTTTTTTGCCCCCTAAAAAGGGCAGGCAAACCAGACTAAAAACCCTGGTTGATGAACCCAGGTCGATTATAATTTATGAGTCACCTCGCAAATTAATGCGTACGCTTACAGATCTTCATACGCATCTGGGGGATCGACCGGCTGTCATAGCCAGGGAAATCACAAAAAAGTTCGAAGAGTGTATACGCGGAACCCTGGGCCAATTGGCAGCACAATCGGAAAACACCACGATCAAGGGTGAATGCGTAATCATCATTCAAGGACAAGGAAAGAAGAAAAGATATGAATGAGGCAAAAACCAGAGAGCCGATTCCTGAAGCTGTGAAGAACGTCTATTACGCTCTGCTCAGCCCGTTTACTACATTGGCCCGACGCCTGGACATGAATCCCAACACCTTCACTACTGTCAGTTTCATTATGGGAATTGTATCGGCATATTTTGCAGCTACCGGACAGCTTAGACTGGCCGCTGTATTCATTCTCTTATCAGGCGTGTTGGATACAGTAGATGGAAAACTTGCCCGTGAAAGTAACAAGGTCACAAAGTTCGGTGCATTGTATGATTCAACACTTGACCGCTACTCCGAAGTAGTATTCTTCTTTGGTCTGGCATACTTTTTCATCTCTACCGGAAACCACCTGCCAACAGTTGCTGTTGCCATGAGCCTTGGCGGATCGTTGATGGTAAGTTATGTACGCGCTCGTGCAGAAGGCCTGGGTTTTGATTGTAAAGTCGGCATCATGCAGAGAGCCGAAAGACTATTGCTCTTAGGAATCGGTGGTTTAATTGGATTAGAAGCACTTATAATAGCAGTGTGGATAATTGCCATTCTTTCCAATGTCACCGCTATTCATCGTATTGTACATGTATGGCAGCAGGACCAGGAAAATACCAGCACTGATACAGAAGGGAGCTAGGTAGTGATGCTCCAGGTCTTACGTGCCAAGATTCAGCGTGCCATCGTAACCGATGCAGATCTTAATTATGAGGGAAGTATTGGAATCGATGAAGATTTACTGGACGCCTCAGGAATTCTGCCCTGGGAAAAAGTCCACGTTTTAAACATTGCCAATGGAGCCAGAGCCGAAACTTATGTTATAAAAGGAAAAAAAGGCAGTGGCGAAATTGTCATGAACGGGGCCATTGCGCGATTAACGCAAGTTGGCGACCCGATTATTATCCTATCTTACGGTCTTGTTAGCGAGGAAGAGGCCAAGACAGTGTCACCATCAATCGTATTAGTTGATGAAAATAATAAAATCAAATCGGTGACACCGTAAACATGTAAACCAAGGAGGTACATTTTGAGTTTAAAACCTTTAAAAATTGAAGAGCCAAAAGGAAAATTAGGTGTATTGATTCCCGGTCTTGGTGCCATTGGTACAACATTTATTGCCGGTATCGAATCTATTGTATCCGGACTGCACGCACCTGTTGGCAGTCTTTCACAGACCGGTACAATCAGGCTGGGTAAACGTACAGACAACCGTGTTCCTAAAATCAAAGATTTTGTTCCACTTGCAACACCTGAAGACCTTGTAATAGGTGGCTGGGATTTATTTGAGGATAATGGTTATGAAGCCGCCAAGAAAGCGGGAGTTCTGAACCATCAGGATCTTGAAACGTTGAAACCACGTCTCGAAAAGATCAAACCCATGAAGGCTGTGTTTGATCAACACTATGTCAAAAAGCTCAATGGTACATGGGTCAAAGAGGGTAAGACCAAGATGGATCTGGCCCAACAGCTCATGGATGATATCCAGAATTTCAAAGATGAAAACGGTGTAGATCGCTGCGTAATGATATGGTGTGCTTCTACTGAAATTTTTATTACGCCACAGCCTGTTCATCAGACATTGGAAGCATTTGAAAATGGCCTGCGCAATAACGACATCAATATTGCCAGCTCCATGATCTATGTCTATGCCGCACTGAAGATGGGTGTTCCCTTTGCAAATGGTGCCCCCAACCTCTCAGCAGATATTCCGGCAATGGAAGACCTTGCCAAACAAAATGGTGTTCCCATTGTCGGTAAAGATTTCAAGACCGGACAGACGCTGATGAAAACTATCCTGGCACCCGGACTCAAGGCTCGCCTGCTTGGTCTCAGAGGATGGTTTTCTACAAATATCCTGGGTAACCGTGACGGTGAAGTTCTTGATGATCCCGAATCATTCAAGACAAAAGAAGAGTCCAAGCTCTCGGTTCTGGAATACATACTGCAACCCGATGTCTATCCTGAACTATATAAAGACTTCTACCACAAGGTGCGTATCAACTACTACCCACCCCATGGTGACAATAAAGAAGGCTGGGACAATATCGATATCTTCGGCTGGATGAACTATCCCATGCAGATCAAGATTAATTTTCTCTGCCGTGACTCCATTCTGGCTGCACCAATCGTACTCGACCTTGTAATGTTCCTCGATCTGGCAAAACGTGCCGGTATGTCGGGAACACAGGAGTGGTTCTCACTTCTCTTTAAGAGCCCCATGACAGCTCCGGACCTCTACCCGGAACACGATCTTTTCATTCAGCTCATGAAGTTTAAAAACACCCTGCGTTATATGATGGGTGAAGAGTGTATTACACATCTGGGTCTGGAATATTACGATTGAGCCAACGGGCAAACATTCGATCCATTTTAAAAACATCATTACCGGCTGCTTTAGACCTCGCATCGCAGCCGGTAATGTGGCTCATTGAAGCAGTATTTATAGGAAGGCTCAGCGCGGCTGCTCTGGGCGGCGTTGGCTTTGCACTACAGATCATTTTGGTTACCATGACTTTATTGCTGACTTTTGTCATGGGTTCGATTATTGTTATTAACCGTCACCTTGGTTCCAAAGACAGGTGGGGGGCAAATCACATTTTCGGCCAATCTGTTATGGCTTCGTTTCTGCTTTCTATCCCCATTGGAATAATCTGGTATTTCGGAGCTCCACAACTTTTTCAAATAATCCGTGAACAGGAGATATTAACTTCTGTTTCAGCGCAATCTATCTCCGGTATTGAATCCGGTATTCAATATCTTAGAATAGTTGCACTGGCTACTCCCATCATGGTCACAAATTTTGTCTGTGTCGGATTAATACGCGGCGCAGGAGACACACATGTCTCAATGAAAATAAACCTGACCATGAATTTGACCAATGCTATCTTGACCCCTATCCTGATTTACGGATGGTTTGGCTTTGCCAGACTTGAGGTTCGCGGTGCAGCAATTGCAATGGTAATAGCTCATTCACTGGGTTTTGCCATGTCTCTTATCTTTTTAAGACGACGAAAATGCACATTGTTTCTTGCATTCAGTGAAATTACAACGCCACGATGGGAGAGTTTTAAATTATTATTTAAAATGGGCCTGCCAACTACAGTTGAACAGATGGTGTGGTCTGGCGGCCAGCTGATTGTTACCGGTTTTGTGGCTACGATGGGCATAAACGAACTGGCAATTCATCAGATTTTTTTAAGAATACAGGGTGTATTGTCCATGTTCTACCTGGGCTTTGGTCTGGCTGCAATGACACAGGTAGGACAAAACATAGGAGCCAATGCCCATCACAGGGCTGAGCATACATCCCGTATGACACAACGTATTGTTCTTGTCTTCGGTTTGATTGTTCTCACATTGATGGTACTTTTCTATAAGGAGATGATGCATCTCTTCATAAGAAAAGAAGATATTTCAATCACGGCCTTCAGCATACAATCGGTCTTTTTTGTTTTTGCACTTGTACAAGCGCCAAAGGCTATGAATACCGTTATCACTGGCAGCCTGCGAGGGGCCGGAGATATTCAATGGCTTATGTGGATCAATATAATCACAGTACTCGTGTTTGAATTAGGTTCTAACTATGTTGGTACATTTATAATTCACTTTGGTCTTATTGGTATATGGGGTGTTCAATGTGCTGATGAGATCATTAAGAGCATCATCAATTACTCCCGTTTCAAAAGCGGAAAATGGAAACTGATCCGTATTTGACCCGGTATAAAATAAAATAGAGTTGTAAAAATGCAATCAAGCCTGAAACTTTCTAAGGGCCTGTTTTTTAGCTTTGAAGGTCTTGATGGTTCCGGTAAGTCCCTTCAGTCGGAGGCATTAACTCGACGCCTGAGAGATCACGGATATAATGTATTACAATTGAGAGACCCGGGCGGTACTCAAATATCAGAGGCAATACGCAATATTTTACTGGATTTGCGGCACAATGCCATGGATTCGGTTACAGAACTATTGCTCTATGAGGCAGCAAGATCACAGGTGGTGGCTGAAAAGATTAAACCCGCGCTCTCACGTGGAGACATTGTCATCTGCGACAGATTTTATGATTCAACAACTGCCTATCAAGGATATGGCCGAGGCCTTTCACTTGAATTGATAGGTAAAGCCAATGATATAGGATCTCATGGTATAACACCGCATCGAACTTATATTTTAGATATACCCTGGGATGAATCGCTTAAGCGCAGAGCTGGTACCAAGGCAGACAGACTTGAATCGGAAGCACGACAATTTTATGCTGATATCCGTGAAGGTTACAGGAAGATGACGGATGCGGCACCCGAACGCTTTCTTTGGCTGGATGGTACTGCATCTCCGGATCAATTGGAACAAACCATAGGGTTGGATGCGTTTAAAAATATTGATCACATAAATCCCTTCGGCCAAGTATGAGGTAATTAAATGAGACAATCACGTAATTTTCTACCCAGATTGAGATGGACTCTTCTGATATGCGGATCCGCTATTGCTATGATGTTGTGGATCAACGCACGTTCAGATAAAAATCTATATAAGCTACTCAACGAAAAATTCCCCCTGATCAAAAACATTTATACAGCAGCTCTTTTTCACTATGTTGATGAAATTGATCATGAAGAATTTTTTGAGGCGGCTGTCAGCGGCATGTTAAACACGCTTGACCCCTATACGGCCTATCTTGTAAATGAAAACCGTACACAGCTTCAAATTTTAACTGATGGGAATTATGGTGGCGTAGGTCTCCCCCTACAATATAGGGACAAGATCGTCACTGTCAGCGATCCGCCGTTTATCGGAACACCGGCAGCCAGAGCAGGGCTTCACGAAGGAGATATTATCCTGGAGGTTGACGATGTCATCACAAGAGATCTTGATTTCGATGATACTGCAAATCGCATAAGAGGAAAAGTAGGAACAGAAGTTACACTTAAAATCCGTCGTGCCGGTGAATCAAAACCATTGACATTCCGCCTGGTTCGAGATCGTATAAAGGTTATTGATGTACGTTTCTCCGGAATGATAAATGATGAGGTCGGTTATATTAATCTAACACGTTTTTCCAGCAATGTCGGTAAAGAGGTTAAGGGCCATATAGAAGAATTAAAAGCACTTGGAATGAAGAAATTAATTTTTGATCTACGTTCCAATCCGGGTGGTATTCTTGGTGCTGGCATTGAAGTATCTGATCTTTTTCTGGCCAAGGGGAAAAAGATTGTCTCTACACGAGGACGAAGCGAACGGTCTCACCAGACATATGACTCTCCCAATGATCCTGTGTGGGGTAAAAATGATGGCGAACTGATAGTTCTTGTAAATAGATTCAGTGCTTCTGCTTCCGAAATTGTAGCCGGAGCCATCCAGGACAATGATCGCGCTGTCGTTGTTGGTGATACAACCTTTGGAAAAGGACTAGTGCAATCCGTATTCAATTTGCCTTCTGCTAAAAATGCAACTCTGAAAATGACCACTGCTAAATATTATACTCCCAGCGGGAGATGTATACAAAAACGGCAATACTCTAATTGGTCAAAAAACACATCAATAAATAAAGACAAAGAATACAAAACCGCTGCCGGAAGAAGCGTATATGGTGGAGGTGGAATTGCCCCGGATCTTTGTGTTGAACTACCATTATTAACAGCAATATCCGTAGACATGCGCAGAAAGTCTTTGTTCTTTAACTTTGCAGTTAAATATGCTAATGCCCACCCGGGAATCACCGAAGATTTTGAAATAGATCAAGTGCTGGTTGATGAATTCAGAGCATTTCTGAAAACCCGGGACTATGAATTTAAACATCCTATTGAAGCAATGCTGGATCGTTTCAAAGAAGAGATCATTGAAAGTGGTTATAACCCTGCCCTGATCGGACAGATTGAATCTCTGGAAGCTGGTCTGAAGAAGACCAAAGATGAGATCTTTGAAGCCTCTCGCAAGGATATTGCTTTATTCCTCCGCCAGGAACTTAATATGAAATACTTTGGCGTATCAAGGGCCACGCAAATAGGATTGTCATATGATCCCGTTATTACGAAATCAATGGAAATCCTGATGAATAAAGAGCTGTATCTTACATCACTTAAATAGATAATGCTTTGTGCATCGGTGAAGACTCAAATCTTCACCGATGCACAAATAAGCGACAACAGACGACTGCTCATTAATCGGTTTTAAAAGCACAGTGCACAAAACATCACATTGCCGTATATTTATTCAGACACGTTCTGTTAAGTCCGGATAAGATTTAAGAGCAAGCAGACTGCTTGAAATAGTAGAATTTGAGTCGCCTTATACCATTGACCAACTGTTTTCGCTCTATAAACCGGTTGGAAAGTGGACAGTTCCCCATTGTTAAGTTAAATTTCTGCCTGTTGAGCAGTATGATGTATAATACCACATAATACTCATCACTGGTGTGGTGCAAGTAAATATATGATTAAATAAAAATATCAAACACAATAATCACAAAACATAGAGGCAAAACATGTCAAAACATGTATATTTTTTTGGTGCCGGTAAGGCTGATGGCGGTACCGGTGACAAAAATCTGCTTGGTGGAAAAGGCGCCAACCTAGCAGAAATGAACCTTATCGGCGTACCTGTACCTGCAGGTTTCACAATAACCACTGAAGTTTGTACATACTATACTAAAAATGGCCATGACAAAGCTGTTGATTTGATTAAGGCTGAAGTAAAGGCCAGCGTTAAAAATGTCGAATCTGTAATGGATGCCACATTTGGCGACCGAAACAATCCGCTTTTACTCTCAGTACGTTCCGGTGCCCGTGTATCCATGCCCGGCATGATGGATACTGTACTTAACCTTGGTCTTAATGATGATGTTGTTGAGGGTTTGGCAGAGAAATCCGGTAATGCCCGTTTTGCCTGGGACAGTTATCGCCGCTTTGTACAGATGTATGGTGATGTGGTTCTCGGTATGAAACCCGAATCCAAGGAAGATATCGATCCTTTTGAGGAGATCATTGAAAGTGCCAAAGAAGCCAGAGGTGTTGAAAATGATACAGACTTAAGCGTCGATGATCTTAAAGAGCTGGTTACAAATTTCAAGCAAGCGGTTAAACGCGTAACAGGTCATGATTTTCCTGTTGATCCGTGGGATCAACTCTGGGGCGCCGTTTCTGCGGTTTTTGATTCGTGGAATAATGAACGCGCCAATGTCTATCGCCGCCTGAATAATATTCCCGGTGAGTGGGGAACGGCAGTAAACGTACAATCTATGGTTTACGGCAACATGGGATCCAACTCTGCCACAGGTGTAGCTTTCACACGTGACGCCGGAACCGGTGAAGACATTTTTAACGGTGAATATCTTATCGATGCTCAGGGTGAAGATGTTGTTGCCGGCACACGTACTCCCCAGCAGATTACTCTTGAAGGTGCAAAACGCTGGGCCATACTTGCCAATGTCGGTGAAGAAGAACGCAAAGCTAATTTTCCATCTTTGGAAGAGGCCATGCCTGAGATGTTCAGGCAGCTGATGGACGTTGAAACCAAGCTGGAGAACCATTACAAAGATATGCAGGACCTGGAATTCACCATTCAGGATGGCAGACTCTGGTTATTACAGACACGAGGTGGAAAACGTACTGGTGCTGCCATGGTTCGCATTGCAATTGAAATGATGGAACAGGGAATGCTGGATGAGAAAGAAGCAATCCTGCGGGTAGAACCCAATAAGTTAGACGAGCTCCTTCATCCGATCTTTGAAACCAGTGCTTTGGCCTCCGCAACTAAACTTGCAAAAGGACTACCTGCCTCACCCGGTGCTGCTACAGGACGCATTGTCTTCTTTGCAGACGAAGCAGAGACCTGGGCTGAAAAAGGTGAGCCTGTCATTTTAGTACGTATTGAGACCAGCCCTGAAGATCTGGCCGGAATGAATGCCGCTAATGGTATACTCACAGCAAGAGGGGGTATGACGTCACACGCTGCCGTAGTTGCACGCGGTATGGGCAAATGCTGTGTATCCGGTGCCGGTTCCATTGTTATCAATTACAAAAAACGCACAATGACTATTGACGGAACTGTATTTGAAGAAGGTGCCTGGATTTCTCTCAACGGCTCCACGGGTGAAGTTCTTGAAGGCAAGGTTGAAACCATGAAACCGGAACTCTCTGGCAACTTCGGTAAGCTTATGGATATGTGTGACAAATATACAAAGATGAAAGTAAGAACAAACGCAGACTCACCCAATGATTCTAAGGTGGCACGTGACTTTGGTGCACAGGGAATCGGTCTGTGTCGTACGGAGCACATGTTCTTTGAGGGTGAACGTATCAAGGCTGTACGTGAGATGATTCTGGCAAAAGATGAGGCCGGACGGCGTAAGGCCCTTGATAAACTTCTACCTATTCAGCGCGAAGATTTTGAGGGAATATTCGAAGCCATGGATGGTCTGCCCGTAACTGTTCGTCTGCTCGATCCTCCTTTACATGAATTTGTACCGCACGAAGAAGCAAATCAATTAGAGATGGCCAAAGAGATGGGTATCAGTGCCGAAGATGTTAAGGCCAAGGTAGATTCACTGGCTGAATTCAATCCGATGCTGGGACACCGTGGTTGTCGTCTGGGCAACACCTATCCCGAAATTACCGAGATGCAGGCCCGTGCAATAATTGAAGCTGCTCTTAATTGTAAAGCAAAAGGAATCGACGCCCAACCTGAAATAATGGTTCCTCTTATCGGTACAAAGAAAGAATTCGTACTTCAGGAAGAGATTATCCGTGCTACGGCAGAAAAAGTATTTGCGGAAAAAGGTGAAAAAATAGACTACATGGTTGGCACCATGATTGAAATTCCACGCGCTGCTCTAACTGCTGATGAAGTAGCCGATGTAGCGGAATTTTTCTCTTTTGGCACCAACGATCTTACACAGATGACCTTTGGTTATTCACGTGATGACGCCGGTACATTCCTGCCTATTTATATAGAAAAAGGAATATTGGAATTCGATCCTTTCCAGGTCCTTGATCAACGTGGTGTTGGACAGCTTGTGGAAATGGCTACGCAAAAAGGCCGTGCCGCCAGACCAGGACTTAAAGTTGGTATCTGTGGTGAACATGGTGGTGAGCCAAGATCTGTTGACTTTTGTCATCGCGTTGGTATGGACTATGTAAGCTGCTCACCATACAGGGTTCCAATTGCCCGACTGGCAGCCGCACACGCCAATTTATTAAATAAATAACAGTTCCATCCAGCTATTTTGCCGGGGCGTTTAAGATGCCCCGGTTTTTTTTTATCATTTGATTTTTCCTCTTGCATTACGTCAAAACATTGGTATATTTATTTACGTTGAGGGGAGGGGTTGGGTTTATGTGGATAACTTGTGGGTTTCCATTGTATTTAACCATTTCTGTTTCTTTTTCTTTGTAAATTAATGAATTACGGCCTTTTTTATTTAATGGTTATTTTTTGTTATGTTATTATTTTTTTTGAAGTTATGGTTGTAGTTTAATTCTTTTTTTTTTGATTGTTAATTAATGGGGTCTTTTGTGACATCGTATGTGGATAACCTGGATCATATTGTGGATAAGTCCACTCCTGAAGAATTATGGACATCTTGCCTGGAGATTATAAAAACCACTATTAATCCCCAAAGTTTTCAAACCTGGTTCAGGCCGTTAAAAGCATTGGATCTTAAAGAAAACAGGCTTGTACTTCAGGTGCCGAGTCAATTTTTCTATGAATGGCTTGAACAACATTATCCTAAAATTTTACGGGATGCTCTTTCTCAAGTAATAGGACATGGTGTTGAGCCGCAATATCAAATTAAAAAAGAAACTGTTTTCTTTCAACAATCCGATACATCGACGGAAACACCGATTACCGGTGAATTTATGGGCGAGAAGACATTTCTCAATTCCAGATATACTTTTGACACCTTTGTTGAAGGTGGTGGTAATCAATTTGCAAAAGCTGCAGCACTGGCAGTTGCTGAGGCACCGGGTAAGACATCTTTCAATCCACTTGTTCTTTATGGTGGTGTTGGCTTGGGTAAAACCCATTTAATTCAGGCCATTGGAAATTACGCTCTTTCAAACGGAACTGCCAAACGTGTACGATATGTCTCAAGTGAAAAATTTACCATTGAATTTATAAATTCCATTCAAAATAATAAAGCTACAAATTTTTCTCAAAATTATCGTAGTGCAGATCTTTTGATTGTTGATGATGTTCAATTTTTCATGAGTAAAGAGAGAACACAGGAAGAGTTTTTCCATACTTTCAATGCTCTGCATCAACGTGGTAAACAGATTGTTTTATCTTCAGACAGACCTCCAAAAGAGTTAAAAAATCTGGAAGAACGTCTTCTTTCTCGTTTTCAGTGGGGATTAGTTGCAGATATTCAACCCCCGGATCTGGAAACACGAATAGCTATTCTTCAGCAAAAAGCGGATTTTGACGGCATTATTCTTCCTATGGATATAGTAGAATACATGGCAACAAATATTACATCCAATATTCGCGAACTGGAAGGTGCTCTAATTAAGCTGATGGCATATTCATCCTTGAAGGGTACTGATATTTCTTTGGATCTTGCTAAAATGGTTCTTAAAGATGTGGTTATAAGAAAACGTAAAGAAATATCTATTGAAGAGATACAGCGTGTTGTCTGTCACTTCTACGATATACCAGATGATCTTCTAAGAGGTAAAAGCAGGAAAAAAGAGATTGCATTTGCACGACAAGTAGCGATGTATCTTTCAAAAGAGACTACTCATTACTCATTAAAAAGTATAGGTCTCCATTTTGGCGGCCGTGATCATACAACTGTCATACATGCTGTCAGAACTATTCAACAACTCCTGCAACATCCTGATAAAAAAGAGAGAATGCGGGATGCTATAGATTTATTGCAGAAAAAAGTTGAAGTTGCAACACTGTAAAGATTGTGGATAAATGGGGTTTTTTATGTATAAGAAATGTGGATAAGTTAATAGTGTCCGGTTGTCGTATCGGGCACTGCTGGTTTATCCCCTTATTATCCAGATTTATCCACAGTCAATACACATAAAGTTAGTTATTTTTTATAAAAGGTAAAAGGTTGTTTTTTAGTATGTTAAGAGATCTAGTCTTATAGTTATCCACTTTTCCACACTCTCTATAAGAATAACTATTCTCTTGAATTATCTTAAAAAATCTTTTATTTTATAGGTTCACCCTTTGAGGAATATCCAGGAGGATCATCTATGAAATTTACGATGCTTCAAAGTAATTTACTGGACGCTCTCCAGAAAGTGTCCGGCGTAGTACCAGCTCGTTCCACAACACCTATTCTGGAAAACATTCTTTTTCAGGTTGAAGATAATACTCTTCGACTAACCGGTACAGATCTTGAAGTCTCAATCACTACAGAAGTACCAACTAAGTCTATGGACACCCCGGGAGCACTGGCTTTACCCGCCCGTGTTATTACTGAGATGATTAGATCTTTACCTGATATACTTATTAATTTTGAGGCTGATAATACTAATCGCATCAAGATAACGACAGATCAGGGTTTTTATCAGGTCTCAGGTATAGGAAAAGATAATTTTCCAGAACCTCCCCGTTTTTCCGAAGAAAAAACAGTGATAGTAGATAAAGCACTTCTGGGCAAAATGTTCAAGAGAACTTTATTTGCAGTATCATCAGAAGAACTAAGACCCGCTCTTATGGGTGTATTTATTCAGATCATGTCCGATGAATTCCGGATGGTTGCCACAGATGGTCACCGTTTATCAAAATTCATTGACCGTGGTTTTCATGCAGATGAAGCATCAGCTAAAATGATTGTACCACCCAAAGCTGTTCAGATTGCTTTGAAAAATCTGGTTGATGAAGGAACTACCGAGCTTACGCATGATGAGACAGGATTACGTTTTAATTTTGGTAATACTGTTCTGTATACTCGACTGGTTGAGGGTGAATATCCCGATTACGAGAGAGTTATTCCCAGAGATAATGAGAAGAAATTGATTGTTGACAAGAATCTTCTTATTGCCTCTGTTAAGCGCGTTTCTCTTTTTTCAAGTGCACTGACACATCAGATTCGTTTTGCCCTTGAACCGGGTAAATTGATTATAAATTCTGAGGATATGGATGTTGGTGGTGAGGCTCGGGAAGAGATGACGGTGGAATATAATGATGAACCTATGGAAATAGGTTATAATGCCCAGTATTTAATGGATATTCTTCGCCATATAGATACTGATGAAGCAGTTTTTCAACTGAAAAGTCCTGTACGTGCCGCTCTGGTTATGCCAAACAGCCAGGAGGGTGATGAGGATTTTCTCATGTTGATCATGCCCATTAAATTAGGGTCTTAAATTGAAATCCTTGAATGTAGTATTGCATAAATTCTTCAAAGACCATGGTATCGAAGAATCTTTGAAACGCCACTCGGTAATGCGAGACTGGGAAGAAATAGTTGGTCAACGTATTGCCAATGTCACAACTCCACACCGTGTTTCAAATGGAATTCTCTTTGTCCGGGTTAAGAGTGATGCGTGGCGGCATGAATTGTTGTTCCATAAAGCAAAAATACTACAAACAATTAGTGCAGATAAAGAAAAAGCAACAATCAAGGATATTGTCTGGTTTTAATATGTGAGGTATTATGTCGCAACACGAACAATACGATGCAAAGAAAATTGTTGTTCTTAAAGGTTTGGAAGGGGTTCGCAAACGTCCTGCCATGTATATTGGCGATACGGGTATGCGCGGACTTCATCACATTGTTTATGAGGTTATTGATAACAGTGTTGATGAGTGTTTAGCAGGCTTTTGTACACAAATTGATGTGACTATCAACAAGAATGAAAGTATAACTATTTTTGATAATGGACGTGGTATACCTGTAGATATTCATCCTGTACAGGGCCGTCCGGCTTTGGAAGTTGTTATGACCACTTTACATGCCGGTGGTAAATTTGACGGAGACAGTTATAAAATTTCCGGTGGTTTGCACGGTGTTGGTGTTTCATGTACTAATGCTCTTTCTTCTTGGTGTCAGGTACGGGTTTTTCGTGATGGTTACGTTTATACTCAGGAATTTGCTATTGGTGTTCCGCAGTTTGATATGAAGAAGGCTACGGCACCCAAGAAAAAAAGAGGAACTGAAATATCATTTACGCCTGATGCGGAAATTTTCGGGAAGGAGAAATTCAAGTTTGATATTCTGGCTCAAAGATTGATGGAACTAGCTTTTTTGAATAAGGGTTTGAAAATTTTCCTTAATGATGAAAGAAGCAATCAAGTAGAGGAGTTTCACGCTAAAGGCGGTCTTCTGGAGTTTGTACAGTATCTTGATTCCACCAGAACGCCCATACACAAAAAACCTATTTTGATTGAGAGTGAAAAAGAGAAAGTAGTTGTTGAAACAGCATTTCAGTACAATGATGGGTATCAGGAAAACTTATTTTCATTTGTAAATAATATTCCGACAATTGAAGGTGGTACTCATGTATCAGGCTTCAAGACATCTTTGACCAGAACACTAAATTTTTACGCCTCCAAGAACAATCTCATCAAGAATGGTGATAAATCACTATCCGGTGATGATGCAAGAGAAGGTTTGACAGGTGTTATAAGCGTAAAGGTTTCTGATCCGCAATTTGAAGGACAGACAAAAACCAAGCTTGGAAATGGTGAAGTAAGAGGTATTGTCGAGTCTATTATCGGTGAAAACCTATCAATTTTTCTTGAAGAGAATCCTGCTGTCGCTAAGAAGATCATTCAGAAAGGGGTAATGGCTGCAAAGGCAAGAGAAGCTGCAAAAAGAGCCCGTGATCTGACCAGGCGAAAGTCGGCCCTTGAATCAGGCAGTCTACCTGGAAAACTTGCCGATTGTTCCATAAAAGACCCGGATCATTGTGAAATATACATTGTTGAGGGCGACTCGGCGGGCGGATCTGCAAAGCAGGGCCGTGACCGTCAATTTCAGGCTATTCTGCCCTTACGTGGTAAAATATTAAATGTAGAGAAGGCAAATTTAGAAAAAATTCTGAATAATAATGAAATCAAGACAATAGTTGCCGCTCTTGGAACAGGTATTGGCTCAGATATATTTAATCTTGAAAAGCTGCGTTACGGGCGTATTGTTATCATGACAGATGCCGATGTTGACGGAGCTCATATCCGTACGCTTCTACTTACATTTTTCTTCAGGTATATGCGGGAATTAGTGGAAAGAGGCCATATATACATTGCCCAGCCACCGCTTTATCTGGTAAAAAAAGGAAAGCAGCAGGCGTATGCTTATAACGAAGAAGAGATGGAAAGAGAAGTGAAACGTTTGGGCAAGGACGGAGTAACACTACAGCGCTATAAAGGTTTGGGTGAAATGAATCCTGACCAGCTCTGGAAAACAACAATGGATCCTGAAAAAAGAACACTTCTTCAGGTTACCATTGATGATGCTGTAGAAGCAGATCATATTTTTTCTGTTCTCATGGGTGATAAAGTAGAGCCACGGCGTCAGTTTATTGAGCATAATGCGCAAGATGTGCGTAATTTGGATGTGTAAGTAGTTAAGGAATTTTTATGGCAGAAAAAAGAGATCGTGTAGTAAATATATATATCGAGGATGAGATGAAAAACTCATACCTTGATTATTCAATGTCTGTAATTGTAGCTCGTGCACTGCCCGATGTCAGAGATGGTTTGAAACCCGTGCATCGTCGTATTCTTTATAGTATGCATGAGCTTGGACTGCGGCATAACCGGCCATTCAGGAAGTCGGCCCGTATTGTCGGTGATGTGCTTGGTAAATACCATCCGCATGGTGATTCGGCAGTATATGATTCAATGGTGCGTATGGTGCAGACTTTCTCATTACGCTATCCATTGGTCAATGGTCAGGGTAACTTTGGTTCGGTAGATGGTGACTCGGCTGCGGCAATGCGTTATACAGAAGCTAAGTTAATGACCATTGCTGAGGATATTCTTGGTGATCTTGATAAAGATACAGTAAATTATACCCCTAACTTTGATGAATCTCTCAAAGAACCAACTGTAATGCCCTCAATGATCCCTAATTTACTTATCAATGGTGCTTCAGGTATTGCCGTGGGTATGGCTACTAACATCCCACCACATAATCTGGGAGAAATAGTTGACGCTGTTGAAGCGGTAATTGATGATCCTGATATTTCAGATGATGGCCTGCGTCAACATGTGCAGGGACCTGATTTTCCCACGGGAGGAATCATTTACGGTGCTGGGGGTATCGGTGATGCATACCGTACAGGCCGGGGCAAGGTAATTGTTCGCGGGCGCGCATCTATTGAGATAGGCAAGAGAGACAGAGAATCAATTATTGTGTCGGAAATACCATATCAGGTCAATAAGACCAATCTGATTCTATCTATTGCTGATCTTGTAAAAAACAAGAAAATTGAAGGTATCTCGGATTTACGTGATGAATCTGACCGTGATGGAATGCGTCTGGTAATTGAGTTAAAGAGGGATGCAAATTCTCAGGTAATCCTCAATTCTCTGTATAAACATACACAGATGCAGGTCACATTTGGCGTGATCATGCTGGCCCTGGTTGACGGTAGACCCAAGATCATGGCCTTGAAAGAGATGCTCAGGCATTTCATCGATCACAGACATGAAGTGATAATGCGGCGTACACGCTTTCTTTTGGATAAAGCTGAACGACGGGCGCACATTCTGGAAGGCCTTAAAATAGCGCTTGATAATATAGATGAAATTGTTCAGTTGATTAAAAAGTCCAAGAGCCCTGATGCTGCACGAACCGGTCTTATGAAGACCTTTGCTCTGTCCGAGATTCAGGCTCAGGCTATTCTTGATATGCGCCTGCAAAGGCTTACCGGTCTTGAACGTCAGAAGATTGAGGATGAATATCTTGCATTGATAAAGGAAATCGAAAGACTGAAATCAATTCTTGATAGTCATGATCAGCAGATGGCACTCATCAAATCAGAACTTCAGGCAATCAAAGAGAAGTATAACGATGAGAGACGCACGGAAATAATCTATCATACTGACGAATTCAGTGTTGAGGATTTCATTGCCGAAGAGGATATGGTTATAACAATTTCTCACTCTGGCTATATAAAACGTTTTCCGGTATCCGGTTATAAACGCCAGCATCGCGGTGGAAAAGGTGTCCGCGGAGCAGATACCAGTCGTGAGGATTCTGTTGAACATCTCTTTATTGCATCAACTCATCATTATATATTATTCTTCACGAATCGCGGCAAGTGTTATTGGTTGAAGGTTCACCAGATTCCACAGATAGGTCGTGGTTCCCGTGGAAGAGCCATGGTTAATCTCATCCAGGTTGAAAAGGGTGAAAAGATTAAGGCTGTAGTTCCTGTTAAGACTTTTGATCCGGATAAATACCTTTTCATGGCCACACGCCAGGGACAGGTTAAAAAGTCTGAGTTGGCAGCCTTCTCAAATCCAAGACGCAATGGCATCAATGCAATCACCATCCGCCCTGATGACGAACTTATCGGAGCATCTCTCACCGACGGAACCCAGGATATTGTTCTTGGTACTTTTGAAGGTAAGGCTATACGCTTTGAAGAAAACAAGGTCAGGCCTATGGGTAGAACGGCTTCCGGTGTCAGGGGCATTTCTCTTTCGCCAACCGATCGTGTTGTAGGCATGGTTGTCGCCCGCCGGGAAGGTACTTTACTGGTAGCTACTGATAAAGGATACGGCAAGCGGTCGTCAATAACAGATTATCGCGTCACGGGTCGCGGCGGTAAGGGTATTATTACATTGAAAACCACACCGCGTATTGGTAATATGATAGCCATTATGGATGTGCTGGATGAAGATGATCTGTTGATTATTTCTCTCAATGGTCTGGTAATCCGTGAGAAGATCAGTGATATAAAGGTTTCAGGACGTAATACTCAGGGTGTTCGTATCATCCGTCTGAAAGAAGATGATGTGGTTGCAGATGTAGCCCGGGTAGTTAGAGAGGACGAGGAGGAGGAATCAGAATAAGCTTTCCTCGTTTCTAAGCGGTTATGTCTTGCAAAAAAGCCTCAATACATTTACCCGGATCAGCAGACCTCTTGGGCATGCTGATCCGGGTTGCTTTATCTTTTTCCAATTTTGTTATCAAAAGAATTTCCAGATAATTTTATTTCAGATAATTTTCAGCTTCTTGTAGTGACCATTTCCGGGAGCAATGACACTGTGTTTATCCGATGGAATATCCGGAGAATAATTGGATGTATTGCGTGGAAAAGGATAATTTATAAACACAATAATATATACTATTGCGTTTATCTGGCCAAATGGAGGGGATAGGAACAAAGTGTATATACAAAAGTTGTGTGTCATGGAGAATAAAAAAAGATGAAAGCGTTACTAATAGTTGATGTTCAAAACGGATTGACAAAGAAAAAGACTTTGTATAATGAGTCATGCTTTCTTGAAACTATCAATGCGGCAATAAAAGAATATCATGATTTGGGGTATCCTGTTATTTTTGTTCAACACAATAATAAGGCGCTAAAATTTGGGACTTCAGACTGGAAAATAAATAACCAACTTTATAGGAAAAAAGAAGATATTGTTTTGCATAAACAACATGGTAATGCCTTTCTGAAAACGGACTTGAAATTTATATTGGACAATAAGAAAATAAAAGAAATTACTGTTTGTGGACTGGTAAGTCATGGTTGTGTTAAAGCAACATGTATTGGTGGATTAAATGAGAGAGACACTATAAATTTGCTAAAAAACGGACACACTAACTGGAATAAGGAAGCTACAAGAAAAATAGATTCAACGGAAAAGGAATTAAATCAAATTGGTATTAAAATAGTAAGCATTGGGAAACAACCCCCAAGTAACGAATCAAAGAAAGACTTGCACGAGATGACAACAGAAGAGCTCGGGCAATTATTTCCAATAATAATTATTGAACCAAATAAAGACTGGGAAAAGAATTTCAAAAAAGAAAAAGCTTTAATTCTCGTAAATACAAATATGACAGAGAAGCATACACAGAAGCAAAAACTGAATTTATAGAAAAAGTAAATAAATTAGCACGAAAAGAAAAAACATGAGCACACAACAATATATATACAAAATAGGCGAAATAGCAGTAAATTCAAGGGTTATAGTCCGCTTTAACTTTCTTGTAACGGGAAAATGAAGTACAATGCAATCGCCAACTTTGCATGTACTCACCGTTAGGCTTCATACAAAAAGACAGCACTTAAGAAAATAGAAAGAAGAAAATATGGGAGAGAAGAATATGATATATGACCCCTCAGAATATGTAAGAGGGTTACAACAGTTGCTTGTTTCTGATAAAAAGAAAACAGCTTTTCTATTTGGAGCAGGAACTTCTTTATCCAAAAAAACAAGGATTCTTTAACTGTTCCAGCCATCGGCAGAAGGACTACTGAAAGTGAAGACGAATTAAAGAAAACTAAAAAACACGAAAAAGTAATTGTGGAAATTAATCGGGAAATTGAGGATAAAGGAAAGTTATATGGGTACGTCGGATAAATTACAGCTTTTTCAAGAGCAGAAAATCAGAACTCACTGGGACGAAACAGAAGAAAAATGGTATTTTTCTGTTATTGATATTGTTGAAATATTAACAGATAGTAGTAATCCTCGAGATTATTGGTATCGAGTTAAAAAACGACTTAGCAATGAAGAAAAAGCTGAACTGTCGACAATTTGTCGACAGTTGAAAATGCAAGCATCTGATGGAAAAATGAGAATTACAGATTGTGCTAATACAGAGGGTGTTTTTAGAATATTACAATCCATTCCATCGCCCAAAGCCGAACCTTTTAAAAGATGGTTGGCACAAGTAGGAAAAGAACGCTTAGACGAAATAGAAAATCCAGAACTTGCCCAAGAGCGAATGAAAGAAATTTATGAGCAAAAGGGTTATCCAAAAGAGTGGATTGATAAACGATTACGAGGAATAGCTATTCGCCAAAACTTAACCGATGAATGGAAAGAACGAGGTATAAAAGAGCATAGAGATTATGCCATTTTAACTGCCGAAATTTCAAAAGCAACCTTTGGAATGACTCCAAGCGAATATAAAGAGTTTAAAAATCTACCAACAAAAGCCAAAATCAATCTTCGTGATAATATGGACGATTTGGAATTGATTTTTACAATGCTTGGAGAACGTGTAACTACTGAAATATCAAAAAATGAAAAGCCAGAAACTTTTGGCGAAAACAAAAATGTAGCTCGTAGAGGTGGTAACGTTGCGGGGAATGCACTGAAAGAGACAGAAAAAGAAGTGGGAAGAAAAGTCGTTTCTGGTAAAAACCACTTAATTGATAATGGTTGCTCAAGTGATAATGGAGAAGTGAAAAGATAAAATGATAAAAAATAACATTATATCTGATAGGTCTTATACCTTTGCATTAAGGATAATAAAAGTGTATAAATATCTTATTTCGGAGTGAAAAGCAATATGTATATGCTAATGGACTTCTTGAAGGCGAAGAAGTTCCTGACTACAAAGAAGTAATAGAAAACGCTTTGCAAGAGGCAAAGAAGGAAAGTGCAGGATTTTGCCAGGAATTGGGGGTTGATACACCGTTTAAAGAGGATTGATTATGACTAAAAAAGATCAAATACAATTATTCGAAGACAAGAAAACAAGAACTCTTTGGGATTCTGACGTAGAAAAATGGTATATCTCAATTGTAGATGTAGTTGCTGTTTTAACTGAAAGCCCACGTCCAAGAAAATATTGGAATGCATTAAAAACAAAATTAAACGATGAGGGAAGTCAGTTGTCCCAAGTTTTGGGACAACTGAAAATGAAGTCATCCGATGGCAAATTTTATACAACAGATGTTGCGGATACCGAACAACTATTCAGGCTAATTCAATCTATTCCCTCGCCAAAGGCAGAACCATTTAAACTATGGCTGGCACAAATCGCTTCTGAACGATTAGATGAAATGCAAGATCCCGAAATTTCTATTGATAGAGCTTTGAAGCAATACTTAGAACTCGGTTATTCCGAAAACTGGATTAATCAACGATTAAAAAGCATTGAAATACGCAAAGAACTTACAGACGAATGGAAAAAACGAGGTGTGAAAGAAGGTGAACAATTTGCATCATTGACTGATATTATTACCAAAGCCTGGGCAGACAAAACCACTAAAGAATATCAAGTTCTAAAAGGTTTAAAGAAAGAGAATTTGAGAGATAATATGACTAATACCGAACTTATTCTTAATATGCTTGCCGAAGCATCTACCAAAGATATTTCGGAGGCAGTAGAACCAAAAAATTTCAAAGAAAGCAAAAAGGTAGCAAAACAAGGTGGTAATGTTGCCAAAGTTGCCCGGCAAGAACTGGAAGCCAAAACAGGTAAAAAAGTGGTAAGCCCTGTAAATGCAAAAAACATATTGCCAGGAAATAGTGCTAAAAAGTGAAAAGGTGATAAAGGAGGAGAATAATATGCTTCATTCCGTTGTGCAAAATACAACAACTCAACATAGCTTTACACTAAACTGCTTTTACAAAAAAAGCAACACACAAATAATTAAACAGCTTTACGAGAGCATTTATATGAAAAAAAACATCTTATTAATCACCAGCTTAGTTTTACTACTTTCATTTTCGGTAAAAGCACAACATTACCAAAAAACATGGGAGTCTCTGGACACTCGTCCAATTCCAGCTTGGTTTCAAGATGCAAAATTTGGAATATTTATTCATTGGGGTGTTTATTCTGTCCCTTCCTGGCGCAAGATAGAATCTGCACGATATGCCTCTTATGCAGAATGGTATTACGCCAGGGTGATGGATAATAAAAAAAATGGAGGATATGATTTCCACAGAAGGAATTTTGGAGATGATTTTGAATACCGGGACTTTGCTCCAATGTTTAAAGCAGAGTTGTTTAACCCTGATAAATGGGCTGAATTATTTAAAAGTGCCGGTGCAAAATATGTTGTACTAACTTCAAAACATCACGATGGTTTTTGTCTTTGGTCTACAGAAAATAAGCATAAAAAGGATTGGAACTCCGGAGAAACAGGACCCAAGTGTGATCTTTTAGGAGACTTATCTGCATCTGTAAGAAAGTCAGGTTTGAAAATGGGTGTTTATTACTCCATTCCTGATTGGGAAAGTATTCCGCGAAAAAAAGACAAATCAGAATATTATATCAGAAAAGAATTTGTTGAAAAATACGGCTTGGAACCTGAGAATTACAGAGATGAAATACTACTCCCCCAACTTAAAGAGTTGGTGGTAAAATATAAACCAAGCCTGATTTTTTCTGATGCAGGAGAATGGGTTTATGATGATGAATTCTGGAAAACAAAAGAATTTATTGCCTGGCTTTATAATGAATCGCCTTGTAAAAATGAAGTTGTTGTAAACGATAGATTTTTTAAGGGGATGCCTGGGAAACATGGTGATTATTATTCGAGCGAGTACAAAGATGCAGATAACGGTGAGTTCTTTAAACCTTGGGAAGAAAGCAGAGGAATAGGCGGATCATACGGTTTTAACAGAGCAGAAAAGGCAGAAGACTATTCTTCATCAAAAGAGTTGATTTTAGAATTGATTGACATTGTGAGCAGAGGTGGTAATTTACTGCTCAATGTCGGTCCGACTGCTGATGGTCGTATTCCTGTTATCATGCAGGAGAGGTTGTTAGATATTGGCAAGTGGTTAAAAGTTAACAAGGAGGCTATTTACGGTACCAGAAAACATTCTGTCTCTAACTTGAAAACCGAAGATCAACGTTTATATTTCACATCTAAAAAAGATGAAATATTTTGTATGTTCACAAAATGGAATAATGATATAGAAATAGATTTGTTAACAGGAAAAGATGTAAAAAATGTAAGCTTTATAGGGTACAATGGAACAATTAAGTGGGAACTTACTAAAGCAAATAAACTCAAAATTGAAATTCCTAAACTTACAATTGACGAAATTCCTTGCTTACACGCATGGTCGTTAAAAATAGCATTGGAAAATTAAGGAACTGTAAAGCAATAGGTGTAAATATGAACTTAAGAATGATGACAAAAGCTATATTTATTTTATTGGTTTTTCTAAACACGTTATCCGGTATTGCACAAAACACAACATTTTTTTCCAACACAGATTCGCTGGTCTCATTAATGACATTAGAAGAAAAAATTACATTTATTTCAGGCTATAAAAATTTCAACATAAAAGGACTTAAGCGTTTGGGAATTCCCCAAATAAAAATGGCAGATGGACCCATGGGAGTTAAACCTGGTAAAGCTACAGCATTTCCTGCCAGTATTTGTATGTCAGCAACATGGAACCCCGGTTTAATAAAAGAAATGTCTGGTGCCATAGCAGTTGAAGCAACGTCAAAAGGGGTTGGTATTTTACTTGCACCTGGTGTTAACATGTATCGTATCCCACATTGCGGACGAAATTTTGAATATTTCGGCGAAGATCCGTTTCTAACTTCAAGAATGACAGTTTCTTTTATTCAAGGAGTACAAAACAAAAACATAATGGCTACGGTCAAACATTTTGTTGCCAACAACCAGGATTACGACAGACATCGGGTAAGTTCTAATGTTGACGAACGAACATTGCACGAAATTTATTTCCCTGCATTTAAAGCAGCTGTACAGGAAGCGAATGTGGGTGCTGTTATGACTTCGTACAACCCTCTGAATGGCGTATACACCTCCGAATCGTCCTATCTTATTAAAGAAATATTAAAAGAAAAATGGGGGTTTGATGGAATTGTTATTTCAGATTGGCTATCT
>JAGLOF010000091.1 GCA_023139105.1 bacterium | reverse complement strand
ACAATTGTAACTCAGCTGTAGGCTTGTCATATCAACGTTTTGATGCAGACGGGAATCGCATAGGCGGGAACAAACAAGTACCTGGATGCGGAAAAATCAGACAATACTATCAACTGGCCATGAATGACAGCGGTTATGCACTCTTTGCATGGATGAAATATATGCAACACCCCGATCTTGATGAATTACGTTTTCAAATAGTTGATCCCAATGATCAGCCGCTTATCAATGATCCACATACAGATCAAGCCGGGCTTAACAGCATCACCAGAGTACAGGGTTCCAAATTACTGGAGAATCACGACTTTGTTCTGGCAGGAAGCAAAAAAACATCTGAGAGTACATACGGAGCTTTTGTTCATTTCTTCTCCTCAGACGGCCAACAAAAAGACGAGCCTTTACAAATAAATGCAGACTCACTAACTTATAATAAATACGGCTCAATGCATCTTATCAAAATATCCAACGACTCCACATACTGGGCTGTATTTCATGCAAGATCACTGGCTGATGATGAGAAATATGCCTATATTCAGCATATCAGTAAAGATGGTACACTCATTGGCGGCAATGTGCGCATACCATTGTATGATACCATGGACGCAGATGATCAGGGCAGGGCGGCACTCATCTGGACAGAGGACGGCAATGTTATATGCCAGCGTTATCAACTTGGTCAGGGCAGCCTGGGTGATCCCTTTATAATACATGATGATCAGGCCTCCGTTCACTGGTACCCTCAAGTCACTGTCAGAAATGATAAAATCTACACCACCTGGCCAGACAGCCGTATAGAAGGCCGTGGTATACATGCCTACACCGCTGTGTTTGACTGGAGTAATTACTCTGACATTGAAGTAATTACAATTCCACGTCAGCTCATGCTGAATCCGGCATATCCCAATCCCTTCAACCCGGAGACCTGCATTTCATTTACATTGCCGGCACAAGAAGAGGTGAAAATACAGATCTTTGACATTCGCGGACGCCTGATAGAAACCCTTACAGACCGGACAATGTCGGCAGGGGTACATAAATTACAATGGGATGCAGCAGACAGACCGTCAGGCGTATACATCTGCCGCATGGAATGTGACGGACAGGTAAAAATATCCAAGCTGATACTGCAAAAATAGGTCTTCTAAATTATTATTGAAGGACAATAACACAAGCCCCGGAATTGGAAAGATCCCCCGGGGCTTGTATAATTTTCTCCACAGAAAATATCAATATCCCCAGTGACAACTTCATTCACTTCAAAATTAGAACAAGTCATAAAACTAGCAATTTCCTGATCAAAAGGCAACATTTAGAGAGAAAGGATTTGACTTTTACCATAAATATCTTGATATTTGAAACATATTAAATTTGCATTATTGATAATAAGTTTTTCTGGTTATTTAAATTGGATAAAAAATCGTCTGTTCCTCAAAAGTTCATAATGGGTTTTCTACTGGCAGGTGCACTGATATGGTGCGGAATGTTCCTGCTTGAACCAATGTTGGCAAATGGTGACAGAGCTCAACGTACATGGGCTATGGGATTCACCCTTTTTTTTTCACCTGTATGCCATCAGGATTCAGCAAGATGTTGGCATATTTGGGGCAATGCAATGCCCATATGTGCTCGCTGTACAGGCATATATACAGGCTTCCTGGTGTCGACAATAGTCCTGTTTTTCAACAGGCTGCGCTTCCATTTGCCACCCGCACGTGGATGGCTCTGGGCCGCCCTGTTGCCTTCGGCATTTGAATTTGCGCTTGAAAAAACAGGATTGATCTTCGGCTCATTAACATTACGGGCAGCAATTGGCTTTGCAGCAGGGGCATCGATACCTTTTTTTGTAATACCGGCTCTGGAAGAATTATTTTTGAAACTCAACAAACGGAGGTAGATAATGGAGAATCAACCGAGTAAGCTGATCCCTGCACTCATAGGCGGCGGTACAATGGCAATTCTGTCAACTGTACCTTTAATTAATCTGGGCAATTGTCTTTGCTGTATGTGGCTGCTAATTGGTGGTGCCATGGCTGTATGGTTCTATAGAAAAAACCTCCCGGCCGGAACTGTCATGACCGGTGGTGACGGTGCGCTTATAGGCCTTTTAGCCGGTGTATTTGGTGCCTTGTTCTTTACATTACTCAATACACTCTTCATGGCAATGGGAAATGCCATGCCTCTGGATGATATTTTTGATAATATCCGTCAATACCAGGGTGATATTGACCCGGAAATTGAAGATTTTTTCAATGGTATAGGCGAAGAAGGCTTCCTGAGTCCTTTCTTTGTTGTTATACAACTCATTGCATCATTAATTATCTATAGTATATTTGGTTTACTTGGCGGCATAATCGGTGTAGCCATATTTAAGAAAAAAGCTTCACCTCAGCAAATAGAGGATCAGAACAATTCGTTATAATCATATAAATATCTACAGAACTCTCGCCATATTAATGGCGGCACTTACCTGGCTATGTACAGCCTGTTATGACGGCCATGGGCTGGAGCCCGGAACGGATAATCTTTCTACACCGGGCATTACAGGCATTATCAGCTTTGAAGGCAGCTGGCCTGACTCTACCCGTGAAGTACGAGTAGCAGCTCTGCGCCATTTCCCCCATGGGCTCAGTGAAAACACAGAGCTAATAAACTTCATGACCACTGCATTTCTAACAGGCGATCTTGTCTTTTCAGATACTCTTGCCCTATTCCGCAACCAGGTCGAATACAGCCTGGATCTGGCTCCCGGAGAATATAAATGGATTGTTGTTGCCTGGTTTCCGGAATTGGATGACTACTTGCAAGGCGTCAAAGAATTGGGAGCTTATACAAATACATCCGATGAAACAGATGAGCCACAATCTATCACTGTTAGAGACGGACAACGCATTACAGGCATTAATATTAATGCAAATTTGATACATATTAATAGAGACAGACCATTCTTTGAGTGGCCGGGAGACGCTGAATGAGACTGGCTGCCAATTGCATGAAATTCATCATACTGATAGTATCTCTATCTACCCTGCCTCTTCATGCACAAAAGCGTACAAGCATTGAAGGTTTTGTACTCAATAGTGAAACCGGCAAAGCTCTATACGGCTGCAATGTATCCGTAAAGGGTACTCTTCTGGGAGCTGCAACCAATACACAGGGACATTTTATAATAGAGGGAATGGGCACAGGCAACTATACATTAATTTCATCTATGATAGGCTATGAACGACACACCTTGCCCATAACAGTAGAGCCGGGATCAATACAAATCATTGAAATCAGATTAACTTCCGCGCCGATCATTGGTCCTGCCGTTATAGTGACAGCGTCCAAGAGGCAGCAACCTTTAGAATCTACACCAATCTCGGTGGATGTTGTTCGCGGCAAAGATATCGCCCTTCGCAATGTGGTCAGTGTGGATGAAGTACTGGCTAATTCTGCCGGTATTGGTGTGATAGACGGCCAGATAGACATCCGCGGATCCACAGGATTCAACTGGACTGCTGGCAGCCGCGTCCTGCTCCTGCTTGACGGTCACCCACTTATTGGTGGTGATACAGGTGGTATTAACTGGGATGCCATAGCCCCGGAAGAGGTTGAACAGATAGAAGTAGTGAAGGGTGCAGGTTCGGCACTCTACGGTTCAAATGCAATGGCAGGAGTGATAAATATTATAACAAAAGCTCCCAGTACAACTCCTGAGACACGTTACAAATTGACATGGGGCTTTTTTGATAAACCGGCCTATGACCAATGGGCCTGGACAGATAATTTCCTAATGACTCAACTCGCCGATAATAATCTTAGTTTCTCTGAAGCTCTATCAACCAAAGGTATCTCACTGACCCACAGTCGTAAAATTGGCAGGACTGGCATAAGACTGCATATGACACAGCGCAGTTCTACAGGATACCAGCAAAACGGTGATTATAGTCGGTTGAATTTAATGGCAAAATCCCGTACTGATCTGGGTAAAGGCCGATTGCTTAATATCTCCGGCGGCTGGTCTGTAAATAATCATGGCGATGTACTACAATGGGAGAGTCTGCAAGCTCCACTGGAAGTGCCTGCCAATGAACTGGGCAACAATGTTCGATATGAAAAAATGTTTATTAATGCCGATTTCAGGCAGGTTTTAAGCGAGACATTCGGAATTACGGCAAAGGTAAACGGATACCATACTTTCTGGGAAAATGACTTTTATGATAATAATGACCAGGCAAAGAACTACAGGCTTGGCGCAGAACTACAGACCGACCGTATCATGGGAAAGCATACTCTGACCAGCGGCATTGAACTAATCACAGCAGGTACAAATTCAGATATCTACGGTGACCGCAGTACTTGGGACGGTGCAGTCTATGCCGAAGACCAATGGCAGCCCCATCCGTCCCTGACACTCACCATGGGTGCCAGATTTGATCTACATCATGTGGACAGTATTGGTACAGACAGTCAGATCAGCCCGCGCATTGGTGCTGTATATAAAACCTGGCAAGGCGGGCTATGGCGCTTTACAGCAGGCAGAGGATTTCGCGCCCCATCTATTGCAGAGATATTTGCACAAATTATAGTCTCGGGATTCAAGGTTATTCCCAATCCAAACCTCGACAAGGCAGAACGCGCACTTAGCCTGGAAACCGGTTTTCACCAAATGGCAGGATGGCCCGATCTACCACTGAATCCAATGATAGACCTTGATGCCGCTATTTTTTACAGCCGTTATGATAATATGATTGATGTACAGGTAGCAGACAATGAATCGGCTATACAATTTGCTAATATCGGTGCTGCCCGGATATGGGGTATAGAGACACGTTTAAACACGGCGTTTCTAAATCGTAAAATTGAAACATCATTGGGCTACACATGGCTATCACATAGTCGCATAAAAAATAATGACCCACTGCCCTACCGTCCACGACACAGGGCCAATATCGGCCTGGCTGCAAACTGGAAAGGCTTCTTCTGTGGTGTGGATTACAGATATGCCAGCCGTGCTGAAGCTGTCGCCAATATCTATCCAAATGATCCACGTGTTGCAATGCATGTCATGGATTTTCGTGCAGGGCATTCATGGAATCGATATAGAATTAGCATTGAGATTAAAAACCTGAGAAATTATCATTATACTCTACGGCAGCGTTTTATGGAACCGGTCCGACAATTTTTTATAACATTTGAAGGACTGCTGGGGGCAAACGCAACATTTAACTGAGTGTAATAAAAAGTTAAGATGCATATCAAGGAGGAAACGTGTCCGACAAACTGACGGATTTTCGCCAATTAAATGTATGGCAAAAATCCCACAAACTGGTACTAAACATCTATGAGTTAACAAAGAAGTATCCCAAGGATGAAAAAGGTGAACTATCATCCCGCATGCGGCATACTGCCGCTGACATTCCCATCAGGATAGCACAGGGATTCATGCGTCGCAGTCCCAAAGATAAAACGTTTGCTTATAAAGGGACATTGGAATCCATAGAAGCATTAAAATATATGGTAATCCTCTCTCGAGACCTGGAATACGCAAAGAATGTTGACACATTGATTGAAAATATAGAAGAAGTTGGAAGAATGCTCACCGGTCTGGTACGTTCGGTACGCAGCGAAGGCCCGCCACGACAGGAGAAGGATTGGTCATGAGTAAACCAGTTATGATCTCTGTCTCCGGTATCCGTGGAATTGTAGGTGAAGGACTCTCCCCTGAATTGGTAATGAAATTTGCAGCAGCAGCAGGATGCACTTACGGCCCCGGCCGGGTGATGGTTGGCCGTGATTCAAGGGTAACAGGTGAAATGGTAAAAGCCGCAGTATTCTCCGGCCTCATGGCCGTTGGCTGTGATCCTGTTGACCTGGGCATATGCTCTACTCCGACAGTGGAAATGGCCGTAAAGGATTCCGATGCTGTAGGCGGAATCATCATAACAGCCAGCCATAATCCTGTAGAATGGAATGCATTGAAGCTGCTTACAGGAGAAGGCATTTTCATGGATGCCAATCAAGGTGCCAGTGTTAAAAAAATGATAGATGATGATGCCATAGCCTGGTGCAGCTGGGATAAAGTTGGTAAAATCTCAACAAAATCCGATGCCACACAGCATCATCTTGATGCACTCTTGGCACTGGATATTATAGATATTGACGCCATTAAAAAACGTAAATTTAAAGTTGCATATGATTGTGTTAACGGAGCCGGCGGCACTATTCTGCCACAGCTCTTTGAGGCTCTGGGATGCCAGACCATTGCATTAAATCTTGAACCAACCGGTTTGTTTGCACATCAACCGGAACCCGTTCCCGCCAACCTTGTTCAACTAGCCGAAGCCGTTAAAGAACACCGGGCTGATCTGGGAATTGCAGTCGATCCCGATGCAGACCGCTGTGCCCTTGTAGCCGAGACCGGAGAGCCCATGGGTGAGGAGTATACACTGGCCATTGCTGTCAAGATGATGCTTGACCGGAAGATCGGGCCAGTTGTGCTAAATCTCTCTACAAGCCGCGCTACGGAAGACATAGCCCGCAGCATGGGCGCAGAGGTCATAAGAACCAAGGTCGGTGAAATTCATGTAGCTATCAAGATGAATGAACTGGATGCTGTAATTGGCGGTGAAGGCAACGGTGGAGTCATCTTGCCGGATCTTCACCTTGGTCGTGATGCACCTGTGGCAATTGCATTAGTCCTGCAAGCCTTGATTGATGCGGATAAGTCCATATCAGAACTTTGGAAATCACTGCCACAATACACTATGAGAAAAGACAAATTATACATTGGCAGCAGCAATCCCGATTCACTGTTGGACAGATTGGCCGCTGACGCCCCGCAGGACCGCGTTTCCACTTTAGATGGTATCAAGATTGACTATGATGACTACTGGGTACAGATACGTAAATCAAATACAGAACCAATTGTACGTGTCATGTCTGAGGCTAAAGACAGCGAGCTTGCAGAACAGGTATGCAAAGATTACCTTGAACGACTAGACAAGATGATGAATACTTAATTACGACTCTAGTAACACATCGATGGTTTGTACGTACATAATAATATCCTTTATTCAACAATCCCAATTATGATACAGGATTGACTATCGATGGTGAAGCGATTCCTTAAAATTACTCTATTTTTCTTTCTGCCATGCTATCTTGCAGGCCAGGATCATAAAATAGAATTCTACGATATATGGGCAGAGAATGGTCAAATTCTGGCTCATATTGAAGTATCACAACTAATAAACACTGAAACCCTTGAAGGCCTGGAAAAAGGAATGACTGCGGCTCTGGAGTATAAGTTACAACTCTGGCAGGATCGTTCCTGGTCAGATAAATTAATCAGTGAAAAATTTCACAGGATGAAGCTGTCATTTGATCCTTGGTCAAAACGTTTTACCATTGAGACCCGAAATTCGCAACCGCATCTAATCTCTCAGGAAGATTTAATAAGGAGATGTACTATCTTTGAGACAATGCGTATTGCACCACTTAAAGTTTTAGCAGAAGGCGTACGATACTACATTGTATTGAAAATCATTCTCAAACCGATGTCTGTTGAAAACGTCAATGAAATTACAAAATGGCTCTCCGGTGAAGTTAAAGAGATAAATGCAAAGACAGTTGCCCAGGCACCACCGACAAAGAAAAAAGCCGGTGCCTGGCTAATGGATCTTGTCTTGAACGTCACAGGGTTCGGAGACCAGGTCATTACTGCAAAGAGTCTGCGTTTTATCTGGCAGGAAGGTGGTCTGGAAGTTCAAAAGAGTGCACGCTGACAAGAGCACAACTATAGAGATCCAAGTACCAAGTACCAAAATTACAAATACCAAAGTACCAAATACCAAGTGCCAAAATACAAGTGCCAAAATACAAACAACAAACAACAAAAATACCAAAATACCAAAATATTAAAATTGGCTCATAACAACAAGGTAATGATACTCATGAAAAAAACACTCCCACTTTACCTTTTTTACATCATCATCCTGCTTCTTAACAATAGTATTAAAGCGGCAGACAACTCCCATGTATTACTAACTCAAATTGACCATGCTACTACTTTTCAGATAATCGGCCATAAAAGCGGATTGAAGGCGGATGAAATAGAACGTGGTATGATTAGATTACTAATACACTGGCACAGCAATATGTCAGCTGATACGCTCTATATGAACAAATCAGGATCAAATTTTCATATTAAATTACCCATCCCAAGAAAAGGTGTGCATGCATTCTATTTTTCCGTAGAATACGTGGATACGCTTCGTAATCTCAGTAAAACATTGAAATTTGACAATTTTATACATTATGATGTGTTGCTAACTGACACTGACGATTATATTCTTAAAAATGCCTATCATACAATGGCACGTTTCTACTCAGATCACGTTATCGACCATACATACAGTCTGAAATTAGCGCAAGAAGCTCTTTTTCAGGAACTCAGATTATACCCTCAAAATTATGATGCCCGGCAATCATTATATGTCCTGTGGAAGAGAAAAGACGGATTCAAACGGGCAAAAAAACGTATCGGCAAGGATATTAAGGCCACACTGTCCCTCTATCCGGGTGATCCTGCTGCAATGGCCTTTGCAATGCGTGCATATGGATTTATTGAAGATCAAGATCAATCTGCGGCAATGGCCCGCACTCTGCTGGAAGATTATCCACAGAGCATCCCCGGTGCCAGGCTGAGACTACAGCAGATAATGTCCATCGATTCAACAGAGCATCGCATGGACGAATTAGATGATCTGGCAGCTGATAATATACCACAACAAATTCTGGAGATAGCTCTTGCTCAACTGATAAACTGTGCAATTCAGCTGGACCAGCGACAACGCTATATACCATTGGGTGAAAGATTATTGCTTGAAAGTACAAGTAGTACAGTCACTACACTTTCCACATTGGCAGCTGCACTATCTGAAGATGCACAACACCTGAATAAAGCCAGGGAATACGCGCAATATGCATTGACATTAAGGCAAAAAAATAAATTACTGGACTCGGCTCTGGAACTGAGAAACATAGATTCTATTCAAGAACAATCACAAATACAGGCTCGTCTCCACGATGTGCTGGGCTGGATTCTCTATCAGCAAAAACTATACAACCGTGCCAGTGATGAATTACAAAAAGCTGTCAATCTAGGTTCACATGCTGCCTATCATTATCACTATGCAAAGATACTCTTAAAACAGTTTAAAACAGACAAGGCCTTACGTGAACTTGCACGTAGTGCCGCTTTTAACGGTGGATATGGTAATGAAGCCTATAATGAATTATTAGGACGCTGGCATTCAACAGGAAGAGATAGTACCGCTTTAAATCAACTTTTAAATACAGAGTTTAGCAGGATAGAGAATCGTTTCATTAATAAAGTTCTGGCACGGCGTATTATCCGCACTACACCTGATTATGATTTTCTTGATTTTGAAGGTGACTATGTGCGGCTTAGTGATCAGTGCGGCAGTGTAATTGTACTCTGCTTCTGGTCTACCTGGAGCAAGACCTCTGTAAAAGCATTGGACATACTGCACCGTCTGGCAAAAGATTGGGATGATGACATTTTATTCCTGACAGTGGCAACTGATCCTCGTATCGGCGATATAAAAAAGTTCATAAAGAAACGCCATCCAAGATTAAGCATTTTATTGGACAAAGAAGCCAGCAGCCGTTTTGGAGTAGAAGGTGTACCTATGATTTTTGTAATTGACCATAAAGGATATACACATTTTACTCACCGAGGGCTACACCCGGATCTGGAAGAGATGCTTGTAATAGAGATGGATGATCTTCTGGCATATTAAACAGAACAAACAAGAACTAAAAGAAGGGCATAAGAAAATTGTCACAGAGATCTCACACAAAAACAGAGCTCTTATTATATTCTGGCTCCTCTTTGCGTAATCTTTGCGTACTTTGCGATTCGGCTCTTTTAGAAGATTACCGCAAAGATCGCAAGGGATTCGCAAGGATCGCAAAGAGGAGCCAGAACATAATTGTGGCTTTCTCTCTTTTCATCTCTACACTGGCAATGGCAGATGATTCTGTAAAACCATCTCATACTCTATCTGTACCCGGCAGGATACAGGCTATCATTCCGGCAGATCTAAATGGTGATAATATCTGCGACTTCATTGTTTCATCAACATACTGCATACAGCCGGGAAATAGAATACAACGCATCCTGATCTCAATAATGCAGACAGCTCCGGGTGAATTCCATGTAGGCAGAGCCATTCCTGTACCTGAAACTGCCATCTGTTTCGATATTGACCGGGAGAATGGTCAGTTACTGCTGCTTCGCACTATTGGCCTTACCTGCCACAACACTGATACTCTGAACTTCAATGCTCCACCACTCCGGGGCATACACCTTAGCCCATGGCTTACTATTCCTGATCCTTCCTCCCTGCCAATGAGACATCTTTCTATAGGCTCACAAAAATATGTTGTACCAACTACCGCAGGACTGGAGATTCTCAAGCTGCAAGATTCAGGCATTTTCAGACAATCGCTCCTCAAGACTCCTCCACGTCTAACCATGAAATCAAATGATGGGGAAGCCCATATTCTGGCCCCGGATTTCCATACCGGATACTTTAATCCTGATTCCATTATTGATGGTTTTGCAATCATCAATTCAGACATGGACTGTTATTTACGCGCATACAATGCTGCACCGGATGGGCGGCCCTCCACATGGAGATATCATTTTTCAACACATTCTCTCACCTCCTCAGTACTTGAATCAATGGACCCTCCGCAAACAAATATTCAACTGACCGATCTTGATGGTGACGGCCTGACAGACCTGCTGGCAATTAAAAAACCACTCGCTCGTTTTGCTACAGACTTAAGCCAGATAAGGGTCTATATGAACAGGGGTGGCTACCTGCCAGAGAAACCGGATCAAATAATTACATCAGATCATTTCTCAGGGAATGCAATTGCTAAAGACTTTAACGGAGACGGGCTGAAAGATCTGGCACTGGATAATTTTTCTACCGGTCTGACCCAGGCTCTCAGGTACCTGCTCACCGGGCGTGTAAAAATTGGCTGCTCTGTGCATTACATGAAACAGGACAATAGCTTCAATGCCAAGCCAGACAGACAGTTCTCTTTCTCCAGATCCACATCATTAACTGAGATGATCACAAAATCTCAGACAGGATATTATATCACAGATTTGAATAAAGATACATATCCTGATCTCCTGGCTGTAACTGATGATAATAAATGGGCATTATTCCCCGGTTGCAGCGATAAATTATTTGATAAAAAAAATCTTGTAGAGATGGCCGTTCCAGCCAAATGCCAACCTGTATTTCATGATATAAACGGTGATAACATCAAAGATCTTCTATTTTGGCAGCCTGATGAATCCGGAATAATTTATCTATATTTAAGTGAACCTTCTACGCCATGAGAACAGTGTATATAATATACATCTTCCTTGGATTTATTAATGTACATTCGCAAGAGATCCAATCAGTCTCATTTTACGGAAATTCGCGTTCCTCAACCTCAATGATTCAAAGAGAAATAAGAACCAGACCCGGAGCATCTTTCTCCAGTAAAACTCTACATGAAGATCGTGCATGGCTGTTAAGAGAGGGCATGTTCAACCGTGTTGAACTGGAAATGATTCCCGGAACTCTGGACAGCCTCATCCGCGTATTGGTGATTCTACAGGAAAAAAGTATAATGTCCATCATGCCCTTACTAAGGCGCGACAGCCGCTTTGGAATCAGTGCCGGCATGGAAATAGTAATACATAATGCCTGGGGAAAACGTCAGCGTATAAAGGCTTTCAGCCAAATTGGCGGAGAACCGGGAGCGGGAATTTCATGGTCAATGCCCCACAGCTCTGCCCCATTCCAAATGAATTGGCAGGCAATGATCAATCACTATCGCACTCCATATCTATATCCCGATGCAAAAGAAAAATTCAATTACAGGAAAACCAATATACACGTAGCTGCATCCAGACCAATCCACAGACACTGGACAACGGGGCTGGCAGCAGGCTTAATACATCATCAAGCAGAAATTGGAGAGCAAACACTATCCGGATCAACTGAAGAATACGCATACTATTATGAAGCATCCAGCTGTATTGACACACGTGACTGGCCCGCATATCCTCAATCCGGCATTATGCTTGAGATCAGTGCCCGGAGATACCAAGCAGCCCAGGAACAGTCGCTTATTCAAACCAGGCTGCATGGAAGTTATTATCATACGGTTTTGAATAATAACATACTAGCCATAGAAACCCATATCCGCTGGTTTAACAATCATGCGCCTACTCTATACAAGTGGCATCTTGGTGGTGGCAGCACTATCCGCGGACTAAAAACCGGAGATCTGGCCGGTGACAATGCAATTAATGCTACACTCGAATACCGAATACCGATATTATACTCAAGGCATCCTCTGGAAGGATTTCATGCCGGATATGCATTAGTACTCTTTATTGATACCGGATCAGCCTGGAACAAAGGCACTAACATTGCTAATAGAAGATGGGAAACTGCCGGTGGCATGGGGATCCATGCCATATGGGGCCAATATGTATTACGTACCGAATATGGATATCATGGACGGGGCTGGGGTTTTCTCAGTGCAGGGACCAGCATAAAATTTTAAAGGATAAATATGCCGATAAGACAAAAAATATTACTTTTATACTTAATAATAACAATCAGCAGTGCAATTACTATAAAAGCACAGGTCGTGCCGGATTCAACACTTACCGGCCGGCGCGTTATTCAAATTTTTATTCATGGCAATGAAAAGACAAAAGAAGAAATAATCCTGCGGGAGATGAAGATAAAAGAAGGCGATATTATAGATTGGCAACGCCTGGAAGAAGATCAAAAACGGATCGTTAACCTCTATCTGTTTAACCGCGTACTTCTGTTTGCAGAGCCCAAAGCCACAGAGGCAATAATCAGGATTGTAGTCACCGAGCGTTGGTATATCTTCCCGGTACCACTTTTTTTTGTGAATGATCGTGACTGGTCCAAGCTCTCATACGGGCTGGGATTAACACATTCAAATTTTCGCGGCCGGGGAGAAAACCTTAATGGAGTCTTCTGGCTTGGATATAATCCTTCAGTACGCCTCTCCTACTCAAATCCCTGGATTGGCGGCAAGGCCCATATATTTACACAATTCACCGGTTACTCTAATCATATTGAATCCAAGCATTTTGGCGATAAGGTGACCGAACTCCATCAAGGAATGCTGGGAGTAATAGGAAAACGCTTCGGATATCATACGCGGCTGAACATTAATCTTGGCTTTAAGTCGGTTACAATGAAACCGATCATGCCCGGACAGACCTTATCGGCCAATGGACGTGATAACACCTTATATGCAGGACTCTCATTTGTCTGGGACAGACGAGACTATACTGCCTGCCCTCACACAGGCTGGTACTTATCAACAAGTATATCGAAATACGGTTTTGGCGGAGAAGTAAATTTCAATAGATTTCGCTGTGAAGGCCGTGGTTATTTCCCTGTCACATCCAATATAACACTCGCCTTTCGTGCAGCCACAATAATATCAAAAGGCGACATACCAATTTATGACCGCATCTATCTGGGTTATTCAGAACGAATTCGCGGACACTTTAATCGTATAATACAAGGTGAGAACCGCCTTCTAATCTCTACATCTCTTAGATTCCCATTATTGCCAATCAGACATTTTTCATTAGGCAATATGCCACAATTATCAAATCTACCATTTGGTATTTCATGGAACATATTTGTAGATGCCGGATGGATAGGAATGCAGGATCAAGAGATACTCTGGTCAGATCGCATTGCAGGATTTGGAGCCGGTCTGCTCATACATCTGCCATATATAAATATCCTCAGATTTGAAATGGCATGGAATGAAGAGGGACAATCACAATTTATTACAGATTTATTTATTGATATCTAATCTTAAAAGGAAATTTAGTAAAAAGAGCAAATCCAACAATATCTCCACGGATCTACACGGAGTGTACAGAGAAGAGCCGAAACGCCAAATTTTGTGAGAACGACGTTTTTATTCTGTGCAAAATCCGTGTACATCCGTGGAAAAATTTGTTGCACTGTGAAATAAAAGGACTGTTATTACACACTCAAAACAACATAGATCCATAATTTTATGTAGAATATTTATCCCTGGATAAATTATCCAACCACTTGATTTGCTATAAATTCTTATTATTTTTTCTTTTTTGATATTTACTTTTTTTATTTGTAAATTATTATTTGTGATTTGGAATTTGGAATTTGGAATTTTAACTGCAGGATCTCTATGCATTGGGAAAGTTTTTACGCACCACCGGAAGATATAAAAGACAATGAAATTATGATTCGTGATAATGAACTTCGCCATTTATCACGAATCATGAGAAAAAAACTGAACGATAATATCTGGGTGGTTGATGGCATAGGCAGTGCCTATCTTGTTGAACTTACGTCAATTAGCAAGAGCATGGCCATTGGACAAATACTTGAGAAACGGCAAAATACCGGTGAAGCAGAGGCACAGGTTACGCTGTTTCAATCCATACTTAAAGGAGACCGTTTTGACTGGTTGGTAGAAAAGGCCACAGAACTGGGCGTATACAGCATTGTCCCAATACAATCACAACGGAGCAAATATCCGACAAATGCTTCAAAACTGCAAAGATGGCACCGCTTGGCCCTTGCAGCCATGAAACAGTGTGGACGTTGTCGTTGCCCGATAATTACGCAGCCTGTAGAATTTGAAGCAACTATGGCTCAAGTCACAAACCTGAGCACCGCTCTACTGGCTGATGACAGTGAAAACAGCCTGGGTGTACAAAAAAAAGACCTCAATACACCAGGCAAGACACGTATTGGATTGTGGGTGGGACCCGAGGGTGGCTTTTCTGAAGAAGAAGTTAGATTAGCCTTGGATTCAGGGTTGAATTCTATTACCTTGGGCCGCCGGCGACTTAGAGCAGAGACAGCGGGTTTAGTATTATTGACTCAGACCATGGACAGACTTGGTGAACTGGGCAGATAAAAGAAGAGAAACAAGATGAATCAACATCCTTCGGAGAGTAGTAAAATGAATGCCACGCTATCTAAATTAAATACGGCAGCCTTCAGAAAAACAGCAAAAGATTACATAATAATCGTCATAGGTGCATTTATTATGGCAATGGGCATTGCCGTATTTTTAGTAGATGCAAAAGTAGTACCGGGCGGAGTGAGCGGTTTGTCAATGGCACTTCACTACCTGAGTGATGAAAAACTCCCTGTAGGCCTCATGATGTGGGTATTTAATATCCCTCTATATATCTGGGGCGTACGCGTGTTGGGCCGACAATTTGGCGCGCGCACCTTGGTTGGTTTCAGCACTAATGCATTTTTCATAGATTTGCTCCGAGGCTCTATCCCCGGACTTGGACATATACATCTTCACGACCATCCCCATATTATTGCACTGCAACAAAATGATTTTATCATGGCAATACTGGTAGGAAGCGTACTTATGGGTGTAGGCCTTGGCATTATATTCAAGGCAAAAGGGTCGACAGCCGGCTCCGATGTACTGGCAGCTATCGGACAAAAACGCTGGGGAGTAAAACCCGGCCAGGTATTTATGACAGTTGACTTTGTAGTTATTCTTATTGCAGCTGCAATCATTCAGATTAAGGGCCTGGCTTTAGATCGTTCAGTCCTGGCCTTGACGCTCTATGCATTTCTTCTGCTATTTGTATCCAGCCGCATTATTGATGTCATATTGGATGGATTTGATTATGCAAGATCAGCCTATATCATTTCATCTAAAACAGATGAAATAGCTAAAGTAATAATGAAAGACATGAGCCGCGGTGCAACTGCATTTGAGGCACGCGGCCTCTATAAAAACCAGAAGCGGGAAGTGCTCTATACCGTGCTCAGCCGAAAAGAGATCGGCAAATTTATTGACGATGTCAAAGCCATAGATCCAAAGGCTTTTGTCATTGTCAATAATGTACACGAAGTACTGGGCGAAGGATTCCGTCCACGCATTTGATCGCGTACTTCCCTAAAGTAGAAGAGAAAGAGCAAAGAAAGAGAGATTATGTCACAATTTGGTAGAAAAAAGAAATCAAGCAGACTCTCGGGGCCAAAGCCCATCGAGGAAGAGTCTCCATTAAAAAAAGACGCGCTAAAACCGACCAAGGATGAATTACCACCGGCTGAGTTAAAATCTTTGCCAGCTGAAATTCAAGCAGCAGCCAAACGGGCCAAATGGAGCAAACTCATGGACGTACAGGCGCGGTCACTTCCCTATATATTAAAAAAACAAGATCTTATGGTTCAATCTAAAACCGGCAGTGGTAAAACAGGTGCCTTCATTTTACCTTTGATCAAACGCCTTGATCCGAATAAAGCTGAATGCCAGGCACTTATTCTCGTCCCTACAAGAGAGCTGGCGCAACAGGTTCATCTGGAAGCAAAAATGCTCTTTGGTGATTCAGGCCTGCAATCAATGCCAATCTACGGTGGCGTTGGTTACGGTGCTCAGCTCAAGGGATTGGAAAAAGGCGTTCAACTTGTTGTTGGGACACCAGGACGAATTCTTGATCACATGCAGCGCGGCACATTAAAACTGGACAAATTACGCATATTAGTTCTTGATGAAGCTGACCGCATGCTCTCAATGGGATTCTATCCTGACATGGAACGCATCAAAGGTGAACTACCCGGCGGTAAACATATTAACACTTATCTCTTTTCCGCTACATTCCCACCCCGCGTCATGGGCCTGGCAGACTCTTTTTTGAATAAACCGGAGACACTGAGCCTCTCAAAGGATAATGTTCATGTTACTGAAATTAATCATCGTTATGCAGTTGTCCGGGGCCTGGATAAAGACAGAGTACTTCTCAGGCTCATAGAAGTTGAAAATCCGGATCAGGCTTTAATCTTCTGTAATACCAAGGCTCAGGTGGAATACCTGGCAGAAACTCTGAAAAATTTTGGTCATAAAGCCGAAGGCATTACATCTGACTTGAGTCAGGCCAACAGAGAACGCCTCATACACCAGATGAAAGCCGGCCAATTACGCCTCCTGGTTGCAACCGATGTAGCCTCTCGCGGCATTGATATTCCCGCACTCTCACATGTTTTTCTCTATGAAGTACCGGAAGATCATGAAGATTATATTCACCGTGCAGGCCGGACAGGTCGCGCAGGTGCAACAGGTACTGCCATCACCTTGACTGGAATTATTGAGCAGCTTACATTAAAACGTCTGGCAAGACGTTATAAAATTGAAATGCCTAAAATAGATATTCCAACTGAATCTGAGGTTGAAAATATCGTTTCGGAACGACTTGAAGTAATGCTGGAGGCACGCCTTCACGGACTGGATCCATTGACTAAAGAGAGAGTTGTCAGATTTACAGATCTGGCACGTCGTTACGGCGAAACAGAAGACGGCCAAAAGCTGCTTGCCATGGTTCTGGACAGTTTTTACATTGATGCTCAGTCTCCTGAACTGGCTGAAGCTCTGGATCCAACACCTAAAAAACCTGAATCTACACAGCGTGGTGGAAGGTCTGATTCGACCAGACAACGCCGTACTTCCAGTAGTCACAGATCAGGCGGTGGAGATCGCAAAAAACAAGATCGCTCCGGCAGCAAGTCAGGCAATAAGAAAGATAGTGACCAACGCCATCGCCCACGCCGTAGCGAAGGTACAGGGGCAAAATCAGGCAAGCCCAAAGTTAGTGAAAAGAAATAGTAAATCATTCAGGAGTTTGGAATTATGAAGATTGGTATCATGGGTCTGCCAATGTCAGGCAAGGCGACACTATTTGAAGCACTTACACAGAGCCCTGCACAGCCGGAAAAAAAGGCTGAAAACCGCCTTGGGACTATAACAGTGCCTGAGCTGCGTATTGACATTCTCACAAAAATGTACAATCCGAAAAAGACCATATATGCAAAAATTGAATACTTTTTGCCCGGCAGGAATGCACAGACAGACAAACCCAAAAACCAATCGCCATGGACGGCTGTGCGGGATTGTGATGCCCTGATCCATGTAGTTCGCAACCACAATGCCGCAGGCCTTGGCACGCCTGATCCTCTGGCCGACTTCCTGAAACTAGAGAATGAACTTATATTTGCCGATCTTATAGTTGCCGAGAAGCGTATGGAAAGAATTGAAAAAGACCGAGGACGCCCAACCAAGGCATCACCGGAAGAAGAGGCAATAATCATTAAAGTTAAAGAGATTCTGGAGCGTGAAGAACCATTGCGCCACTATCCGGAAATTGCCTCTGACCCGCTCTTGCGTGGTTTTGCCTTTCTATCCGCACGCCCTCTTATGATTGTCTTCAATAACGGTGAGGACGATGATTCAATGCCGGAGGTAGGTGGTCTTGCACAAAAAGAACGCTGTTTTGCAATACGTGCCCAGCTTGAGCATGAAATCACACAGATGGATGATGAAGACGCCAAAACCTTTTTAGAGGAATACGGCATTACAGAACCGGCCACACACAGGGCCATCAGTGAATCCTACGACCTACTGGGGCTCATGCCTTTCTTCACAGTTGGACCTGACGAAGTTCGTGCATGGACAATAAAAAAAGAAACAATAGCCGTTGATGCCGCCGATGTTATTCATTCGGATATCAAGAAGGGTTTTATTCGCGCCGAGACTATAGCATATGACGACCTAATTGATGCCGGTAATTACGCAGAAGCACGCAAACGCGGTACTGTCCGCCTTGAGGGCAAGACTTACATTGTACAAGACGGTGATATTATTGATTTCAGGTTTAATGTGTAAAATACATTTCAACATCGGGTGCTGCTACAGCTTGTGCCTGGTGTTGAAGCTGCAATTTCATGCCTCCTTACCTTCCCTCCCTGTTATATCGAATCAAAGGTTCCTGTGAGCAATTTCAAAAAAGATCTATACCGAAACGAGTGCTAGATAATCCATAGCCATCTTTTGAGCATTTTGTGAACTATGGATGAGTTAATCTAAAGACTGATGCCACCACTTTATTCTCTATAGTTGGAAACACAAACGTGATAGAAAAGGCTTATTAATCATCATAAGTCACCCCCCCCCCACCCACTCAAGGTAATTCTCAGGATGAATTATCTTAAACGAAGCTCCTGGATAGGCTTTACTCCAGGCCGGTGGGCATTTCTTGTTCTTTTTCCCCCATTTAATTTCATATCCATGCAGGTATCCATCACGCTCTTCTACCAGGTCAATTTCTTGTTTGTCATATGTTCTCCAAAAATATATATTACCATAATCTCTACTGTATGACAGACATTTTATTCTTTCAGCTATAATAAAATTTTCCCATATTTGGCCAATATCTTGCCGCAGTCGAATAGTGTTAAAATTAGCAGAAAATACATTCCGTATCCCGTTATCATAAAAATACCAGCGATAATTTTTTGTGATTTCCTTTCTCAAGTTCCGGCTGAATCCCTGGACCCTAAATATGATAAAAACCTTTGATAAAAGATCAAGATACCGACTAACTGTTTTTGTATTCATACCCAGCTTGCGCCCAAGTTCTTCATTTGATACTTCTTTCCCAATTTGAAAACTAATAAGGCGAAGTAAATCCTGCAACTTTGAGGCATTACGGATGTTCTCCAGCTGAAGGATATCTCTGAACAGATAATCATTTGCCAATTCTTTTAAATAATTAATCCTTTTCATTCTGTCATTTGTCTGCCAGATTTCCGGATACATGCCGTAAATAAGCCTCTCTTCAAATCTATCTTTAATTTCAAGATCATTCTCAAATTCTTTGAATTCTTGTATTGACAGAGGAAAAAGATGAAATGTAATTTTACGACCTGTCAGTGCCTCCCCAAATCTATTTCCCAGGTCAAGTGCTGATGAGCCGGTTAGAATGACTTTCAATCCATCAATATTATCGATCATCAATTTTATTATCAGACCGATATTATCTATTTTTTGCGCTTCATCTATAATGAGAACACTTTTTTCTCCGAGAAGGCTACGGTACTGTTCAATACGCTGCCCCTGCAATTGTTCTTTTATTGTAAAGTCCTCACCATTCAGCATAAGTACTTCTTCATTTATCCTCTCAGTTATTCGTGAAATTAATACAGTTTTCCCCACTCTCCTTGCCCCTGTAATTAACACAACCTTTCCAGGAGTGAGGGCATCAAATACTTGTTCAGAAAGAATTCTGGGATAATAAATCATAATAACCACCCTTTAGTACAGTAGTTAATCTAAATTCCTGTACTAAAATACCGCTATTTATAGTTTTTTGCAAGTTTTAAATATAATTGAACTATCAAAGAAAGTATAATTCACAAACTTGCGTTATAAATGACCATGATAGAAAACAGGCTGATGTGTTTACGCCAGCCCGTTAAAATCAAAAAAGTATTGTCTTGTATCATAGCTCATCATTTAATCCGGCCACCTGTGACGCAACCAACGTGTAAACACGGCCCAAAGGGCCGTGCCACACGCCAATATCAATGGTCAGGACACCCGGCGCTAAGATTCACTCCCCATCATGATGAAAATCAACCAAATCCATAGGGTCAAGCTTCTTATATTTTTCTGAAACAATAGATGCCCTGATTTCGTCTTCAATTTTTTCCTCAAGAAGAATACTTTGCTGAATATCGTTTATCTTCTGTTTATTACACTTCATAACTTCATTAAGAGCGGCGATTTCATGATCAATTTGATTTTCTGATTGTAATTTCCCCAATGCCTGGAGTCGAATTTCATTCTTGATAATACATAACTGATACCCATCAGTTTGACACTGAAGTTCTACAATTTTATCAAAGATCTCACCAATCAACTTTATTGCGATAAAATCCCGCCTTTCCTGTTCATTCTCCGGAGATAACAACAAAAACTTATTTTCTTCAATTGCACAATCCAGCCACTCAACATCCCCCCCTCTCTCGGTTTTTTTAAACTCATCAAGTATCTCACTGGCTTCTTTAGTAGGTAAATGTGCTAATGTCATGCATATCTCTTCAAGTTCCTTTTTTGAAGTATATTGTGAACCCAACTTGAAACGGAATGCCTTATAATCTTTGTCAGAATAGTTGTCAGGTTTTTGAATATCCATATGTTGCACCATAATCACCCTCCATTAATGTCAATGAATTTTTAAGTGGATTTCTCATAATTGAAAAAAGGCTCTATGGCGAATCGAGTGGGTATTTTTTTTTCGATTAAAATGAATCAATACTAGAAAATCTACACGTCATGTCCCAATCTCGCACTCACCATAATTGAGGGGCATTTCCAATTCACGATCAAATAGCAATTTTACTTTGTCAAGTTCAATGGCCAACGCGCGTTGATAAATCACTTCCTGAAATCCATTGCCCAAAGCACTATGCACACGCATTGCACAACCAATGATCTTACCAGTTAGCTCAGCATATTTGTAATCCGTCATAAGACATATTCCTTATACTTAATGGAATATAATAAATTTATTTGAGCTATCACACAAAGTATGATTCACAAACACGCCTCACATATACCCATGATAGATGGATGATCATGATAAAAAACAAGCTGACACATTACTGCCAGCCTTTCTTGAAATTACCGTTAACCAACGTACCGATGCGCCGGTTCTGCCCGTCGATCATATATGATACAACCGTACCATCTGGCAGATTAACACTGATCAGATTGGCCAGCAGATCATACTGATAAAAAGTTGTGTCTGAGGCAACTGCTTTGTAAGTCAAAGAACCGTTAGGAGTGTAGCCGTAAAAAGCATCACCATAAGAAAGAAGCCGATCCTGATTGTCATAAACTCCGTAAACCGTACCGTCAAGTGTAGTGTGAGAAAGCCGGTTGCCGTTGTCATCGTAGGTGTATGCAGAAACAACCGTGTCGTTTCTTGAAACGTTGATTAGTCTGCCTGTTAAATCATAACCGTAGGCGTAAGCATTGGTATCGTTTAATGTAACTTCATTAATATGATTAATTCGACCGAGAGAGTCAAGTGAATAATCAGTTGTGAATAAATTATCAAATTTATATTTAGACTCAAAACGGGCCAATTCTCCATACCCGGTAAACGTATTTTCAGTACTTACGTTACCAAGCTGTGTTCCCAAAGGCATACCATTAACCGGATCATAGGCCAGAGAGAGATCACCAGCAGCCGTGAGTAAACCGTCATCATCATAGGCGAATCCAACCGTATTCCCGTTATTCACACTCTGGGAGGTCACCCGGAAATCATTATTATAGGTTACCGACACATTGCCGTTTATCATCCCTGTCCAGGCAACAGACAAGGGCAAACGGCCATCATAGGCAAAAGCAAGGGAATCGTTATCAGCAGAAATGATGTATTTTAAATGGCCAGTGGTTGTATCATACTTGAAATACTGAAAACCACGGTCAAATCCGATACGTGCAACTGAACCGATACTGCCGCAGCCACAACCTTCATACCTATAATTAACAAGGATTGTATCGCCACCCGGCAGAATAGTACGGGTGATCTGACGGTCAAGGTTATATTCGTAGAAGGTCGTTCCGAGACTGTCAGGCAGTTCAGGCGGTTGATAGAGACTTGTTTGATTAACGGCGGTATGCGAGAAGAGATGAGCCGGTCTTCCCGGGGGTGTGAGTGAAGTTAAATTGCCATTGGCATCGTAGGTGTAGGCGATCTGTCTGCCATCAGGCAGCGTTTGTTGAGTTACTCTACCGACAGAATCGTAGGCCATGTGGCTGCTGCGGCCGATAGGGTCGATTACAAATCCCAGTCTGCCCAGGGCCTCATATACGATTTCTGTTCGTCAGACCAGTGCTTTGCCTTCACCTTCCTTCAGCAATCAACTCACGATGATAACCTTGCCGCTCGGCTAATACTTCCCCTTGTCGGGCGTATAGTGGACTCCCACCACCTAGTGAGCGTGACCGGCCGGGCGCACAAAAAAACCAGACATGCCGAATGGCATGCCTGTTGTGATTGCTATATCCTTTGCCTTTGCCGGCATTAATACTTGCCCTTCCCTTATTTTTCTTCTTCACAAAAGGAATTTAGGGTGTGGGAGCCGTTTATACAAAGTCACTTTTCAAACATAATATCTACTTGGCTAATTCTTATAGACTTCCCATTAAAGCATCCAAATTATGACACCAAGACTCTGTATGTTTTAGTACATTCTTTCTAATAATATCTTTGTCCTCTACATTGAGGTATTTCAGAGATAAGCAGATTTTTTTAGTATCCCTCTCATTTAATTCACAAATTGTATTCAATATTAAATCCAAATTGGTTTTAAAAAGAGTTACTAGATATCCGAACATAAGATCTGCAACAACACCATCAGAATTCACATATACTCTTACAACCTTCCTTGCTGCATTACAGTCTCCAGATATCGCAGCATCTCCTATTACCTTAAAAGAAAATAAAAAACTAGGCGAAAATCTTTCTAGCTCAATTTTTTCATATACTAAGTGCATAATACTATCATAATCTTCTGGAAACGCATTAATATACTTAATTCTTTCTTTTCCAGGGTCTCTCATAAATAAATAATATTCAACCAAGAAATTTTTCACATTTTGTGTGTAAACTGTGCTTTTATTTAGCATTCTTGTATATTGAGTAGTATCTACTGAAGTATCAGTGAAAATATTCTTCAGAACAACATTATCCTGAAAAGTAGAAGATTCCACTTCTTGAAAAACCATCCCTGTTATTATACAAATAATAACCAAATATAATTTCATCATTTACTCCTGAATTAATATTTGAGTTGGCAGATCATTCCTAAGAACTGCTAAAGCCTCTTCAGTTGTTCGTATACAACCAAGCGTACGATGCTTTACACCACCTGAATCTCTCCTGCCTGCATGCAAACCAACACCCGTACGATGTTCACCAGATTCTTTACTTGGAAGATTAATTCTAAAAAAACCTGATCCAAAAGAAGAGCATGGATCCAAACCTGTTTCTATCATTTCTCCAAGATCGAAAAGCCCATTTGGAGTTGGACCAAAACTCTCCGGTTGCAAAGGATCCCCATCTTGATTTACCGTAAAATTTCCTGCGGCAAAAATCAACGGTGGGCCAACCCAATTATCTTGCCATATTTCGAGTTTTCCTCTACTACGGTCAAATATAAGTTTTGACAAACCACTTGGATCAATCCAATTCATTGGATCCGACATTACATAACTATATAAATTTCCTGATTGACTTGCAAACCCAATCGGATCCTTAGCCGTCCACCGCCCTACACCGGCATCATAATCCCTGGCACCAAAACGCACCAAGCTTGTGTGAGTATCAGTGAGGCCACCCGCATACCCAAATGGCTGGAAGTCAGGATTGGTATTCACCAGTACATTACCGAACTCATCATATTTCATGCACTGAGCAACGGCACCAGTGGTGGTGTTAATTACCAATCTCACAGAACCGAGATGATCGGTGATATAGCGATAAGTTATGCCATCTTTAACCATGTAATCCGGCACATGCCCTTTTGATCCGTACACAAACCGGGTAGAAATATTGCCAAGGCTGTCAAGTTCTGCCACGGGATTGAGCTGATCCTGGTAAAGCCAGCCTTTTTTAAAAATACCGTTAACCAACGTACCGATGCGGCGGTTCTGCCCGTCAATCATGTACTCTATGAAATCGCTATTTGGCAGGGCAACGCTGATCAGGTTACCAAGCAGGTCGTAATGGTAAAAAGTTGTGTCTGTGCCAACTGCTTTATACGTCAAAGAACCGTTAGGAGTGTAGCCGTAAGAAGCATTACCATAAGAAAGCAGCCGATCCTGGTCATCGTAGACTCGGTAACCGTACCATTCTGATTAGTACAACTAACGCAGTTGCCATTGCTATAATTAGCGTAACTAACCGTTGATGGTGTCATTGCGGAAAACACATCCACACAGCTCTGCAGTGTGAGGCCTATCCTAGCATTACAACAATAAATTGTAATACACCCAATTACCTACAACAAAACATCACATAAAAAACAGACATACACGCAGGTATGTCTGTAAATAGCAATCATTATTTGTTAGGTAGGCCAGGGTAAACCCCGGCCTACATGGCTACTTATTAAACTCCAATTTAGGTGTGGGAGCCGTTTGTGTAAAGTTATTTTTCAAACATGCCTACCCGATCAAATTAATTGAAGCATTCCATTTGAATGACATCGATACATTATCAATTTCATATCAAATAAAAAATCAAACTAAAAGTTTTATCTGTTTCAAATAATCATTAAAAATTTTTAATGCTTTTTTATTTCCATCAAAATAATCTTCAAAAAAACCTGATTTATTTAGTTCTGGAGGATAAGCGTACCTCTCACCATCATCCCCATATTCATTACACCAGTTACTTGGTTCCTTTTCATCAATTAAATCAAATAATTTATGATCATACAAATATGGCCGCCGATTATCATTTATCAATCGATAATCATCCGCTTCTAGACCAATAACCAAATATAAAACCGATGCACTAAGATCATTTACTTCCTTTTTATCTGCATACTTTGGCTTTAGTATAACTTTCATCGTTCACTCCAAAGGTTTCAATTTTTCCATTACTCTTCCAATACCTGGGTGTTCATACCAATGAACTTCTATCATCCGACCATTAACAAACATTGCTTCACTACTTTTTTTCACCCACTTACTAGACTTACCACCGTACTTACTAACAAGGGAATTTACTTGTCTTATTTTACTTCCTTTCGCAATTACATGTGACTTAGATAGCATTGTCCTTGTTAATTTCACTCCCCCTTTTGCCAAATCATCCCAGCCACCACCAGGTAATATTAAACCTGCAAAAGCCCCCAATGTTGTGATACCTTTATCACCCCAACTAGCACAAGGATCAAGTAAAGTCCTACCAGCATCAAATATATCCCACACAGACAAACCAAATTCAGCAATAGCCCAGGCACCCAGCAATATGGGGATAAACGCAAGGTCACCACCTGGATCAACCAGATTCAATGGATCATTATGACAGTAAGAGTAGAAATTATTACTGCCATTAAATCCTAGCGGCTCTTTAGCCGTCCACCGCCCAACACCAGCATCATAATCCCTGGCACCAAAGCGCATCAACCCCGTGTGAGTATCGCTGAGGCAACCCGCATACCCAAACGGCTGAAAGTCAGGATTGCTATTGAGCAGTACTTGGCCAAAAGCATCATAATCCAAACGTTGCGCAACGGCACCGGTGGTGGCGTTGAGCACCAGCCGCACCGAACCCAAATGGTCTGTGACAAAACGATACCGCACACCATCCTTGATCATGTAATCGGGCACATGGCCTTTAGATCCGTATACAAAACGAGCGGTGATGTTGCCCAGACTGTCAAGTTCGGCAACTGGGTTGAGCTGATCCTGATAGAGCCAGCCTTTTTTGAATACACCATTTACTAGTTTGCCGATGCGCCGGTTCTGAGCATCAATTAAATAAGTAACCTGAGTGCCGTTGGGGGTGTAGCCTGCATCTTAAATATGCTATTTATTTCATTAGTCGATTGTGTTAATTGGTTTTAAATCAATTGCCATATAAGACAGAGGCAATGGATTGTTTTTAAAGAACACCGGGCAGCATGAGGACATACCCGGTGTTTGATCATTGAAAACAAGATGTCCGGAGCCTTTATAAAGCGGTGGCTTTATCAACGCACCCTGGCTAAAAACATCAATGAAGTTCTTCAGTAAACAACAATTTTACTAAATTGGGTTTTGGATCATATCCTATAATTTTACCATCATATTTAACTTTATATTCTTCTGTCACTAATTTTGCTTCAAGGACTTCGATATCAAAATTACTTAAAATAGAATCAATTAGCGACTGTACTTTTTTATAATCATTGTTAGGCGGATAATAATTATGTTTTACAGTTTTAAATTTGAATAGTGTTAAACCATATTTTGTCCAGTAGTAAAAAGCAAGCTTCCCAAGCTTACTGATGGCTATGTACATCTGCCAATAATTTTGACCGTATTTCTTTATCCAGTCCCTCATCCTCTCTTTCTCATGGGCATTCGGAATTATTGGTAAATCAACAGATATAGCAATCTGGTAACAATAGAAACAATCCGAACATTTTTTATATTCAGCAATATATCGGCTCTTTTCATTAATACCACTTACGATATTACGAATCATCACTTCATCAGTTATAATCATTTCAGCTGTAGGGTAGCTAGACGTTTGATATACTTTTGTCACCAAATTAGTAATCGTGCTTTGTATTTTATCCATTTACCTTCTCCTGTATTTATTTAAACCAATTCCCATCCCAATGATACCCTGGTTTATCATGATGTGGTCGATCAAATCGAATATATTTTCGAATACGCTGCAACCATCGTGGCAAACCTCTCGTTGAATATGGGCCAATGACTCTCCACGCATAAGCAGTAGTCAAAACGGTTAGCGTAATATCACTTGTACTTGGTGTCCACAAAGAAGCAAACAAACCACCTACCCAGGCTCCAGCCTTTGCTGCATCAGAAGCACAAGGATCGGCAACTACTCTCGCATAATACTCAGCTGCCTCCTGCCCCCATTGTTCACCTGCATTTATCAAACCCCAAAACAACATCCCATTCGAATCAATATTGTTTAACGGATCAACGATACAGTAGGAAAACAGATTTACATCCCCACCTTCAAATCCAATCGGATCCTTAGCCGTCCACCTGCCAACGCCAGCATCATAATCCCTGGCACCAAACCGAACCAGTTTAGTATGCGCATCCAACAATCCACCAGCATAACCAAATGGTTGAAACTCAGCATTGGTATTAACCAGCACATAACCGAACTCATCATAGGCAATTTGCTGAACAACAAGACCAGAAACAGAGTTGACGACCAACCGTACTGAACCGAGATGGTCTGTGATATAACGATAGGTTACACCATTCTTGATCATGTAATCAGGCACATGCCCTTTTGAACCGTATACAAACCGTGCTGAGATATTACCCAGGCTGTCCAGTTCTGCCACGGGGTTGAGCTGATCCTGGTAGAGCCAGCCTTTTTTGAATACACCATTTACCAACGTGCCGATGCGCCGGTTTGGGCCGTCAAATAAGAAACCTGAGTACCGTTGGGAGTGTAGCCGACATCTTAGATATGCTGTTTATTTTATTATTAATTAGTTTTAGGTCAATTGCCATATATGACAAGAGGCAATGGATTATTTTTTAAAGAACACCGGGCAGCATGAGGGCATACCCGGTGTTTGACCATTAGAAGCCAAGATGTGCAGAATCCTTAGGAAGCTATAGGCTTGTCTGCACACTCTGTACAGCTTACAAATTGCATGACCTATTTAGCTCATCATTATCAATCTTTTCTCTAGTTAATCCTTCAATAATTAAATAGTATACAATAAAATCCACTAAAATGAAAACAATAAAAAAGAAAAAGATGATTAACATATGCTTTGTATTTTTATCAACAACTTGTGCAAGAGTAATCGCCAAAACAAATGGTAACAGCAACAACAAGGCACCTAGAAGCCTAATATACTTTTTTGAAAAAGCATTCAATTGAAGAGCCTTCCTTTTATTATGAGTAGATATAGTTTTAGTTAGTTTAATTTTGCTGGATTTAATCAAAATTACTCCAACAACTTGCGTGATTATTAGTAATCCAAAGCCAAAATAAATCATTTATTTCTCCATAAATCAATATAAACTATTCAATTAAACCAAATAGATTAAGCCCTCCACCCTCAAGTAAATCAGCACTTATAAGGACCAAGCCAACACCAACAACAACAAATACACCTCCACCGATCAATCCAGCTGCTCCACCACCGACTATAACCAAACCATCTACAGTCCCTCCTAGTAATGCAAGTTTGCCTGCACCTATAAAACCGGCTCCCAGTAATCCAACTTCTGCATACCCCAAATATTCATATGCTTTTGCTAAACCTTGAGTAGGATTTGCTTGAGATCCTGCAGTTATTGATTCGTTTGAATGTTGAGAAAATATGTTAGCTATGACATTACTAGGAAACAGTCCCGTCACATTAAATTCATCCCCAATTTGTATGGTTTTTGCATTACTTTCGCAAACTCCTAATTCAGACCACCTTGAACCATTACCACTCACATTTTTTGCAAGATTCCAGAGCGTTTCGCCCCTATTTGTGATAACAGCGAACAACCTTTTGTTCTCATAGTCAACTCTGAGTGCATAAAGACCTGTTGGATCGTTATAATTAATCGGATCGTTACTAACATAAGAATAAAAGTTTAATCCTCCAGCAAACTTGGCAGGTTCTTTACTCATCCACCGCCCAACACCGGCATCATAATCCCTTGCCCCAAACCGAACGAGCTGAGTATGCTCATCATTTAATCCACCGGCATAACCAAAGGGTTGAAAACCTTCATTGGCATTACAGAGAACATTTCCAAACTCATCATAATCGATTTGCTGGAAAATTGCTCCGGTACCTGTGTTAACAACCAGACGGACAGAGCCCAAATGATCAGATATTATTCTGTAAACCTGATCATCTTTTAACATATAATTGGGCACGTTACTTCTTGTTCCATAAACGAAACGTGTAGCGATGTTCCCAAGACTATCCAACTCAGCAACAGGACTAAGTTGATTTTGATACAACCACCCTTTCTTAAATACCCCATTAACCAGCTTCCCAATCCGCCGGTTCTGCCCGTCGATCATGTACTCAATAAAATCACTATTTGGCAGGGCAACAGAGATCAGGTTACCCAGCAAGTCATAGTGATACCAAGTGGTATCCGTGCCAGTGGCCTTGTAAGTCAAAGAACCGTTGGGAGTGTAGCCGTAAGAAGCATCACCATAAGAAAGAAGCCGATCCTGGTCGTCGTAAACACCGTAAACCGTACCATCAGGTGTGGTGTGAGAAAGCCGGTTGCCGTTGTCATCGTAGGTGTATGCAGAAACAACTGTGTCGTTTCTTGAAACGTTGACCAATCTGCCTGTTAAATCATAACCGTAGACGTAAGCATTGGTATCATTTAATGTTACTTCATTAATATGATTAATCCTGCCCAAAGAGTCAAGTGAATAATCAAATGTTAATAAATTGTCAAGATTATATTTCGACTCAAAACGAGCTAATTCACCATACCCAGTAAACGTATTTTCAGTAGTCACGTTGCCAAGCTGTGTTCCCAAAGGCATACCATTAACCGGGTCATAGGCCAGAGTCAGATCACCTGCAGCAGTTAGCAGCCCGTCAGCATCATAGACGAATCCGACTTGGTATCCATTATTCACCCGTTGAGCTGTCACTTTGAAATCGTTATTATAATCCACTCCGACACTACCGTTAATCCTGCCTGTCCAGCTAACAGATAAGGGCAGGCGGCCGTCATAGGCATAGGTCAGTGTATCCTGCTCTGGCGAAATAATATGGCGTAAGTGACCGGTGGTTGAATCATACTTAAAGTACTGAAATCCCCGGTCAAAGCCGATGCGGGCCAGAGACCCGATACTCCCGCAGCCACAACCTTCATACCCATAATTAACAAGGATTGTATCGCCACCCGGCAGAATAGTACGGGTGATCTGACGGTCAAGGTTATACTCGTAGAAGGTCGTTCCGAGACTATCTGGCAGTTCAGGCGGTTGATAGAGACTTGTTTGATTAACGGCTGTGTGCGAGAAGAGATGAGCCGGTCTTCCCGGGGGTGTGAGTGAAGTTAAATTACCGTTGGCGTCGTAGGTGTAGGCAATCTGTCTGCCGTCAGGCAGCGTTTGTTGAGTTAATCTACCAACAGAATCGTAGGCCATATGGCTGGTGCGGCCTATGGGATCGGTTACAGCTTCCAGCTGGCCCAGGGTGTCATAGGCGAACGATGTGATCCTGTCAGCCTGCCTGGTGGCAGTTAAGAAACCTTCATTGTTGTAAGTGTAATGTACACCGTGCAGGCCGGGGATGGAGTCCAGAACAGTGCGGCCCTTTTCATCGATGAATGCGTAGGCCTGTCTGCCTTCAGGAGAGATTGTGCGCCAGAAATGCTGGTTCCCGTCAAACTGGGTGACAGAGATCTTGTTGTTAACAATTGACGTATCCGTCATCTGGGTGATGGCCAGTCCGGACATCACGTCAATGGTTCGCGACTGGCTCATGACAGACTGGAGCCCGGAAGGCAGGGTGATCCTCAATGTATCAATCAACGGTGCCTGCATGCCGTAGCGGGGATCGGGCTTCATCAACTTGAACATGTTAACACCATCAGGATAAGTGATCGACTGCGAGCCATCGGGGTTTTTCAGAGACACTGTGGCTATTCCAGTGGCATTGGCATTGGTCATACGAATCGTTTGATCATCCTGCACCTCAATCGCATAGGATTTGATACTACCCTCGGCCGTTTTATACTCGATGGAATATCCTGATTGAGTTCGGGTTTTGGTGATTGATTTCCATCCTCCGGCAGGGTCTTCATCGCGGATCAGTTTTCCTTCATTATTGTAAGTGAAGCAATGGACTCCTCCCCAGGGGTCTGTCTCTTCAGTCATCAACATCCCATTGGTATATTCAAAACGCACAGTCTCTATCCCGGGATTGGTTACCGAAACCAGGTAGCCACTGGAATCGAGGGAGCAGATCGTACGATGGCCGAAGGGAGACAAAATCATTCTCACATCTCCGGACTCAGTGCGCTCAATCCGGGTGACCAGGCTGTCCTGATCGAGTATTTCACTCAGCAGACCGTCCGTATAGTTGAATGTATATTTTACAGAGCCGGTCAGCCCATCCAGAGTCTTTAGGTGTGTTCCCATCTGATCAAAGACATACAGTTCACCACCATCAGGGGATGAAACATTGTAATCGGAATTGCTGAATACAGGGTAGGCCGACTGGATTTGACGGATGCGCCTATTCAGGGGATCGGCAAAGTAAAGACTACCATCAGGTGCATCGACCAATCCTCCGGCACATAAATGAGCTCTTAAAGGGTTCATACCCTCCCCCCTGAAGCCGGGGCAATAATTCATGTCCAATTCATAAAGCTCAAACAACAAAAAGGGAAGTATATCAGAAATCGGATCAGTATAAGAATAGATATCTGTCAGCGACAGGTCCATTCCCGCCGGTATGGGAAAACCCAGCAACTCTTCATACAGCAGTCTGGGATCGAATACTCCATCGCAACCGGCAACTGTGCTAAGCACGCCATTGACATCGACTCTTCGTATGCAATGGTTTCCAAAATCTGAGATATAAAGATTGCCCCGCTCGTCAACATTAATAAACAGCGGAAAGAACAGTTCCGCAGATGCAGCCATGCTGCCATTCGCGCCATATCCTGCCTCGCCATTGCCCGCATAGGTATCAATGATGCCATCAGGAGTTATCCTTCGAATTCGACAAGTTATGGGATCGGCGATAAACAGACTGCCATCTGGTCCCACAGCCAGATCTCCAGCGAAAATTTTGGCATCCAGAGCATAACCACTATCACCGCTAAATCCAATTTCCCCTGTTCCTGCAATGGTTTCAATGTTGCCCTCTGTACCAATGCGGCGTATACAGTGATTGCCAAAATCAGAGATATAAATAGCTCCATCTTTGTTGACAGCAATGTTTGTAGGACAGCTCAATTGACTATTCACCGCAGCCCCGCCATCACCTGAATAACCACTCACCCCAGTCCCGGCGATGGCCGTAACAGTCCCTACCGAGTCAATCTTGATCACTCGATGGTTACTGGTCTCAACCGCAAAGATCGTCCCATCTGCCCCGGCACACATATCCCCAACCATTTGATCATGGATCGAAGTAGCGAAATTATTATATAACAAATACAGCCTTGATTCAACCAGAGCGATCCAATTGCCATAGGGACCAAGACAGATATTTCTGGGCAAGCCAGATAAACCGCCAACCAACTGAATATCATCGAGATCGATTTCCGTATTGATAGAATTGTTCTTACTGAACGAAGAATTAATATTATCTCCACTTCCCGAATGTACCACTTTACTGATGGGATTGTAATAGTGATGAGGAGTCAGAGTCCATCCGCCAAAATCCTGTACCGGAGGCTGATAACCGCCGATATATCTCACATAATTCCGGTATGATATGACCGGCTGACGCGTCGTATCAATCATTGTGTATGCCATCTGGCTTGATCCCTCATCCAGAGTAGAACTTAGCACGACCAAATTACCGAACGAAGTGCCCAGATCAAAATTCCTCCGTGTGAGATAGCGCTGGAACTGCTCATATCCTATGGAGATGTTGACCGGCATCTCCCCCCGAATAAGGCGTCCATAGGCGTCTTTTCGGTCCCAAATGAACACATGTGTCAGGTTGGCCAGCGGCTGGTACTGATACTCAAAGACTCGGCCAGCCACTGAAATCTTCAACATGATCTTCAGCACTTCAGGCGGAACTTCACCGGAAATCAGCTTGATATTGAGAGCCGAAGCGTAATCCGGTGTTCTATTGCTCATGTAATTGAGCGCCATTCCTGTACCGGACACCGGCACCACCTCTTTAAGAACTTGTTTCTGAATCTTAATAATCGAACCTCTCCCTTCACACTCGTCTTCATCACTGATCAATTTTGCCTCATCTAAAATTATACTGGGTACTCTCTCCTCATACCGAGTAATGGGCAAGTTCAAATCGATGGGGGAGAAATGATTCAATTCCACCCGCCACAAAGACTGCCCCGGATCATACAGATCGGCAATCGATTTTCGTTCATTCAAATCGATTCCGACTATCGCCAACGTATCAGGAGTATCTGCGAGATGATCTCCGGTAACATCAATATTTGCAACCCCGTTACTCACACTGACGATTTCAAGATTCCATCCATCAGGTAATGCGATCCACTGTTTCTTCTCTTTATCATAATAGCCCACAGGCACCCGGCACCCCACGGGAAAATCAAGAAAATTCTCCACATAAAACGGCACAGGCTGGTCAAATACGACCCCTGTAGCACCGGCTTTCAGTGCTTCATCGCATGTCAATTCAACACAGTAGGTGTATCCGCTTTCGGGCGGCAGCATAGCGGGCATGGCCGCGACACCAATATCGCCCACCGTATATTCAGTGGCACGGATGTGCAATTCATCCAAAGCCTGCCTGCTGCCATCTGGCATCACCATTTCCGCCTGCGTACCCTGCTTAAAAATCATAGTTGCCTGGCGCGCACCATCATCATCTGTCACGACATTGCCCCGGGCAACCTGAATGGTATCACTAAAATCAACCACCGTCACTCGGGTATCAAGTTGAATCATGGCAACGCTATCCATAACGGCCCAATCCTGCCAGTCCACATGGAAGCGGCGTTGTACATCTAAATACCCCTGCCGGGAATAATGCACCGTCAGATCGTCACCACCATTCACAGCCATATCAAACCAGCCGTCCTCTCTGGATTTGGTCTGCCCAAACTCAGGATAATCTTTGATGGTCATAATGGCACCATGAAGGGGGTCTCCGGTAACAGTAACTACTTTACCGCGCACAACAGCTGCCCTGACAGGGTCCATCTGCGAAGTATCAACGCCTGTCTGTATAGGATTAATGCCCGTATAGAGGAATCGGGTTGAATTAGTCACTGTTGTAGTAACTGTATTATCAACCGGTGGTGCAACATCTTCAGGATCAGGAGGCAGATCGGCGGCTTCTCTGTAAACCACTCTGCTGATGGTGGCCTCTCCATTGTTGGCATTAAAGACAAAGGTGTTGCTTCCCAGAGAAAGCGATAATTGGGCTTGGAATCGTCCTGTACTGTCAACAGTCATGGCTGTGCCATTAACCGTCACAGGAACGTCTGGCTTGTTGACTTGACCCAGAATACGAACGAATTCATCAATGGTGCTCAGACTATCAAAGGGTTCATAGGCATAGAGCACCAAGGCTGTTGTATCGGTTTCTTCCCACACTTCATAAATTTCCACATCATCATACAACACCGGTGTTGTACCGGTGCCGTAATGACCATAAAGAAAAAACTCAACTTGCTGACAATCAGACTCGGCAACAAATGAATGTTCCAACTGAGTCCATGCGCCCGTGCCATTGAAGTATGCACTGGAATGGCTTCTGTAATTCAAATTGTCATAAAAGTTGACCCTGGCATCACGGCCAGTATCACACTTATACCATGCCTTGACTGTATAGGTCCGGCCCGCAGTGACGTCAAGCTGCGTAGAGGTATAGACGCAGTTGGTACCACTGTATTGATCAATACTCACACAGTATTGACCTGTGTGATAATCTGTATTTATCACAAGCTTGGTACCGTTGCTGCCTTCAGTCCAGATCGGGCTAAAGGTACCTGTTTCAAATCCATTGGAAAAAATCTGTATTGAATCTGATTGTGCCACTATGCTGAAGGAGCCATTGCTGGTATCACAGGGACTTTGATCTGCAGTGTCATAGATACGCACCAGGCAATTGGTAGTTACCGAATCAGGTACAGTCCAATCATGGTTGTCATCATTGGTGGTGTTGCTAACAATGGTATTCCAATAACTGCCACCACCAATGGAATACTCCAGCGTCACATTGTCAGTAAAATTTACACTGGACCAGGCAATATTCATGCTGGTGTTTACAGTCCACTCCTCACCGCCATTGGGCATAGCTACAGTCAGGGTGGGCATGGTACTGGCATCTTCCAGGACTTGGATATCATCATAGAAAATGGGTGTGCTACCTGTACCATTGTGGCCATAAAGGAAAACCTCTACTTGCTGGCAGTCATTCTCTGCTATAAATGAATGTTCCAGCGGTTCCCAGTCCCCGGTGCCATCTAGCATCAGGCTGTTGTGGCTTCGATAGTTCAGGTTATCATATAGGTTCACCCGGGCCTGGCGATCGGCACTACACTTATACCATCCTCTGATGATGTAAGTTTTACCAGGAGTCACAGTCAGTGGCGTAGAACAATGGATGTAGCTGGTTGCTGTATGAGCATCCATACTGGCACAGTACTGTCCAGCATGAAAATCTGTACTGATGACACTCTTTACACCACCACTGCCCGCTGTCCAGACCGGGCCGAAAGCACCGCTCTCAAATCCATCAGCAAAGATCTCTACCAAAACCGGTTGAGCAGCAATACTGAAAACAGCGTCACTGGTATCAGCAGGTGATTGATCTGCTGAATCATAAATTCGCACCAGGCAGTTGGACGACGCAGAATCGGGAACAAGCCAATGCTGGGTGCCATCATTGGTGGAGCCACTGACAATGGTATTCCAATACTGACCACCATCAATGGTATATTCCAGTGCCACTGTATCAGTAAAATTCTCATTGACCCAGGATATTGTCTGGATTGTCCCGGCTGTCCAGGCTTCGCCCCCGTTGGGATCAGTGACCGTCAAACTGGGCGTGCTGTTATCATTTTCATAAATCTCAATTTCATCATACAACACAGCAGTTGTCCCACTGCCGTAATGACCATAAAGAAAAATTTTCACCTGCTGGCAGTCTGTTTCAGCAACAAAAGAATGCTCCAACTGCGTCCACGTGCCAGTACCGCTAAAGAAAGCACTACTATGGCTGCGATAGTTTAAATTATCATAAAAATTAACTCGTGCTTGCCTGTCTGCTGCACATTTATACCATACTTTGATAGTATAAGTATTTCCGGCAGTAACTGATAGAGCAGTGCTGGTGTATATGCAGTTAGTGCCTGAATAGTTTTCCATACTCACACAGTACTGGCCGGTGTATGAATCGGTATTGATAATAGTCTTTACACCAGCACTGCCTTCTGTCCACTCAGGGCTGAAAGTGCCGGATTCAAAACCGTTTGAAAATATTTGCTGTGCCGAAAGTATAACTGGTACTAACAAAAAACATACTGCTATTAAATATTTTAACCGATAAAACCATCCGCATTTCATGTTTCACCTCTCAGCTTGTTGTTAGGGAGAAATTACTTTTATCCAATTACCCCCTCTATACACAACAACCATACCATTCCCATATCATAAAAAACACATGTATTCATAACCCCCATAAAATCAAAAGCTTAAAAACATCATCATGTAATTATATTTTTAAAAACAGAAACAGTAAAATCGAGAAAGTGGGTGAATTTCTCACCCACCTACATAACCTAAGTCTTTATTTTTAAAGAGATTAAAAAAGGTGGGTGAATTTCTCACCCACCTACGCTAAAAACAAGCTTAATTCAATAAAATCAATTATCTAAATGGGTGAGTTTCTCACCCACTACCATAGCCTCCCAACTTCTTTTTCAGCGTATTCCAGTCATGCCTCAAGGATATTGAATTCAAGTGATCTTTAATTGAAATTTAATAGAACGAATATCCAACAGCAGAACACCGAATGCAGAATACCCAAGGAGTTCTTACTTCTATATTCGATATTGGACATTGGATATTCATCATTTATAAGCAACGCAAAAAGATTTCGGGCCGAGTCCCGGTTCTGTACGGGGGATGACATTCTTGAGAGTGTACAAGACATCATCCGCAAGAGCTCTTTTTTTATATGTAGGGCAGGGCTGGGAGGCTCCGTGTATTCCGTGGACAAATGCTTTTTCTTTTGTGTTCTTCCGGGTTATCTGCGGATTTAATATTCCACTCAATTGCCGGAAGAGCCTGAAATTTAGCTCTAAAGTGATACAAATCAATGATGCTATATATTGATAAGCTCCCCGATTAACACCGGGGAGCTTATCAAAAACAGGAAGACGAAAAGGGATTAATTATTCAAATGCCTGGCAACAGCCTGAAGAACATGGCTGATCTTATAAGGTTTGGTCATATATTCATCTGCTCCAACCTGTGCCCCGAGATTACGTTCATTCTCAGTGGCTCTGGAGGTAATAACTATTATCGGAATATCTCTTGTATTCCTATCAAATTTTAACATACGCGCAACTTTGAATCCATCCAGCATTGGCATTAATACATCGAGTAGAATAATATCCGGTTTATGCGCCTTGACGCGCTGTAGAGCCTCCAATCCATGAGAAGCCGTCCTTACACGGTAACCCGCTCTCTTCAGATAAGCACCAAGTGTTTTTACAAGGATAGGATCATCATCAACAACTAAGACTTCCTTGGGTTCAATTGCGGCTGTAGATACTGCTTCCATTCTAATTTAATCCTGAATTATCTGGTTAATGACATCTGTTTGGTCTTGATTTTCCGACCCTGACGCAGACGGTAAAAATATACACCGGAAGCCACAGACTGACCGGAAGAATCTCTTCCGTCCCACATGGCACTTCCCTTTGTACCCTGATAAGGTGCATTATCATCCAATAAAACTTTCACACACTGACCGCGAAGATTATATACAGCCAATTCAAAGGGGCCTGATTCATCAAGAGAATATAGAATAGTAGTCTCGGGATTGAAGGGATTGGGATAATTCTGTTGAAGAGCAAAACTACGAGGCATGGCATTTAAGTGATCATCAACATCCGTTGCTACCTGTGGTTCATATGGAATTTCCGTAGAAAGTTCACTTTGATTTCCCCAATGGTCATAAGCAGAAACGGCCAGGTAGTAACTATGTCCCACTGCCATGGCTGAAAGAGAATATTCAACAACATTACCAACATCAATGGTATCAGTATATACACCGGATTCATTGCCGCAATATATCTGATAACCAACAAGATCAGCATCCGCACAGGCTTCCCAATTTAGAGTTGCTGCAGATGTAATTCCGGAAAAGAGTATTCCGATGGACAGTATGATGAAGTAGATGTTGAAGCGCTGCATTTTTTCCCCATTCCAAGTTGATAACTGCACTCTATCCAAGCAATGGGCATGCCATTTTTCTCCATTTGAAATATAGCCTGTTTTATAAAGATTTAGCAGGTTAAGAAAATGTCACATAATAATATATTCGGACAAAGCGGCAGTTCTTTCCCTTACAAGACCGGTCGCTTTTGCCGGTGCGTCGGAACAAGAAATCTGACCTGGAATTTACTTATCCATCTAAAAATAAATTTGCGCCGAAAAACAACTTGATCCACCCTGTTTTTTTGCGTAAACTGATCAATTACATTAAAGCCAATCATGAATAATATAAATACCATCAGCTATAGGAGCATCCTTGCAGTCAAATAATATCATAAAACAAATAATGGCGGCAATTAAACACCGCTACGGCATCATCAATTTTCATCCGATAGATTATATCTCATTGGGTTATACAACCATTATAGGCCTTTTGATCATACCCTTCCACAGAGATGTTCCACACTGGGGTACATACCCATTTGTACACTTTGGTATTGCAATTGCGTTGCTGGAATTCCTGCGTCAGGAAGCCCGCATACCAAGCTTCATCTTCCGGTTTATACGTACATTCTATGCCGGATTGGCTCTGGCTATTGGCTGGGGAGAGTTTGAACACATTGTTACTATGATTCTACCTTATTGGGCCAATGACTGGGTAGTCAACCTGGATCTTAAACTTTTCGGATGTCATCCTACAGTATGGCTTGAAGGTATTTTCCGTCCATGGTTAACAGAGCTGATGAATTTCTTCTATTGGGTCTATTTCCTCTTTATCCCTGTAAGCTCTATGACACTCTATTTTAGAAATAGAAAGAAAGATGCCATTGATTTGTTCTTTCTAATTTTCTTCTCATATTACATAAATTTTCTGCTCTTTCTGCTCTTTCCTGCAGAAGGCGCGTGGATCATTTTGAAAGACCTGCATACTGTTGAGGCAGAAGGCGGATTCTTTCAATCAATAAATCAATTTATGCAGGCCAATGGCTCTGTAAGAGGCGGTGCCTTCCCCAGTTCACATTGTTCAGGTGCTTTCATTGTGGCGTGGTCTACATTAAAGTATCAAAGAAAACTGGGGCTTCTATTCATGTTCCTTGCTATCGGCGTAGCCCTGTCTACAGTATATTGCCGTTACCACCATGCAGTAGACCCTATAGCAGGAGCCGCTTTAGGTACCATGATGTTCTTTATAGGTAATAGAGTAATTACCAATTGGCGTAAAAAACATCCGGACTCAACTGTTTAATAGAACTAATTCGGCCACAAACCGTATAATTATATGAAACCCTCCGACTGCACCTCCTTGGGTTTCTGTGATACAGAAGGGGCTGTTATTCTGATACAGCCCCTTTAGTTATTCAGCCAGGTTTATATGCACATCCATACTTTTACCCATGCAAAGCGCGGTACATATCTTAATTCTGAACGGGTTCAAGAAATTCTTCAGGAAATTTCAGCGAATACAGATGTCAATGATCTGGCAGTAGCAGTATATTTTGGCGTTCCCGGGCTCTCCTGCCGTGGTACTGCTTATATTAGAGATTGGCATACTCCACAAACCTGGCATGCACAACGCGGCACGTGGAAAAACGCCAATATATTTCCTGTCCCGCAAAATCTACCGGAACGTTTTAGACTGATACGCATGCACTTGGACAGACCGGCAACAATATATCCAAGGGCCGAGCAGGATATTTATGGGTGGAAATTTCACTACACATCTCTGGAAGATCATCTGGCACTGCTCTTTGCACATGAGCTACATCATTATAGAAGATATCATTTAAATCTGCATCCTCGCCAGGGAGAACAAGCCGCTAATAAATGGGCACTTTCACGGACACAGGATACTGGTTTTTCCATTGCAGGAAAACGTATATTATTGAAGAAAAAAAGAAAACAAAAAAGACGCATTTCAATCTTTGATCCGTTTAAAAAATTCAGAGGTCTTAAAAAAGGCGACAAGCTGTTAATTCTAAATGATACACAGCACAATTATCAAGGAGAGACCGCCCTGGTAGAGCGCCCGATAAGACTCAATTCAAAACGTATTGTAATTATGACTCCGGATGGAAAAATCTGGCGCTGGCCTATGAGCTGGCTTAAACCTGTGTAACAGCAAATAATAGAATCAAATATATGGAAAGGCAGATTATGAGACTAATTTCATGGAATGTAAACGGCATTAGAGCCATATCAAAAAAAGGATTCCTTGAATGGTTTGCAGAAGAAGCACCTGACATTCTATGCCTGCAAGAGACAAAGGCACATCCGGAGCAACTTATTGAAGAACTTTTAACGCCAAAAGGTTATCACGCTAATTTCTCTTCAGCTGAAAAAAAAGGTTATAGCGGTGTTGTAACATATACAAAAATACAACCACAAAGCATCACACCTGGAATTGGAATTCATAGATTTGACTCCGAAGGCAGGATAATGATTACAGACATGGGCGACTTTATCTTGTATAATGTCTATTTCCCCAATGGCAAAGCATCAAAAGAACGATTGATATATAAAATGGAGTTTTACGATGCCTTCCTGAAAGAAGTAATCAAGACCAGAGAGCAAGGCAGATCAGTAATAATTTGCGGTGATGTCAATACGGCTCATAAACCTGTTGATCTTACTCATCCGAAACAGAATCAGAAATCATCAGGTTTCCTGCCTGAAGAGCGTGCCTGGATTGATAAATTGATGGAAGCCGGATTCACCGATACACTCCGAATATTCCATAAAGAGCCTGAACTCTATACATGGTGGGATGTTCGTACCAGGGCCAGATCCAGAAATGTTGGCTGGCGTATAGACTATTTCTTTATAAGTGAAAATATGAAAGATAATATTGTATCAGCATCAACACTACCTGATGTCATGGGATCTGACCATTGCCCGATAGATATTACAATATCATTTTAACCACGGAAACATTGGCTAATTTGTATAAATTCCCATTTCCGGTTCAATGAGTTCTTCATTTAATCTGAACTGGCCTACGATATTGCGCAATGCATTTGTTTGAGTCTCAAGTTCTTTTACTGAAACTGCCATCTGCTCAGCACCACGGGCAGACTCTTCAGTAACATTGCTTATGGCCAGCACGCTGCCCGATATCTCTTGAGCACTGCGTCTCTGTTCTTCGGAACCCATGGCAATCTGGCTGACCATCTGCATGGCCTGTTCAACTGATACAACAATTTCATGGAAAACTGTCTCGGTTTGCAGTGTTGCCTCACGTCCCTGAGCCACAACTTCTTGAGACTCATTCATTGCCTCTCCCACCTGCCTCATATCATCCTGAATTTCCAATATAGTTCTCACAACTTCCTTGGTGGCCTTCTTGGTTTGAATTGCCAACTGACGCACCTCATCTGCCACTACGGCAAAACCTTTACCATATTCTCCAGCGCTGGATGCCTCAATAGCGGCATTAAGGGCCAGGAGGTTGGTCTGTACGGCAATATCATCTATAACTCGAATTATCTCACCTATCTGCCTTGTACGGCCTGACATGGTTTCCACAATCTGCCCTGTACGTCCCGATGCCTCCACAATGCCATCCATACCTTCCTGTGTATTACGCATAACTATTGTACCTTCATTGGCTTTATGCGTAGCTCGTTCTACAATTGAAGCTGTCATCTTTGCACTCTGTGCATTTTGCACCAGGACAGCGGCCATCTCCTGAATACTATTGGCAACTTCAGATGCCTGGGCATTCTGCTCCTCTGCTCCGGCAGCCAACTGCGTAGCAGTTGAACTTACATTTCCTGTTGTACCTGCAATTTCTTCGGCATTTTTCTTTACATTTTGTACAATACTATGCAATCTATCCATGAAAAGATTAAAACTACCAGCCATTTCTCCAATCTCATCATTGGTTTCTACCGGAAGCCTCTGTGTTAAATCTCCACGTCCCTCTGCAATATCATTAAAAAGAGTCACTACACGCTGGATGGGTTTGGTTATAGAACGTGTAAGCATTAATATACCTACTATCAGAATCAGAGCTGTAATCAGGAGAATTATTAGGGATGATTGTGCCAGCATTTTAACAGGACGATTTATCTCATCCCTGGCAACCGAAAGCACTAATGTCCAACCCAATTGCGACAAAGGTGTTGAAATAAAATACTCATCGCGCCCTAAAAATGTAACTTCGTCAATACCACTTTCCCTGGTCTTCAGCCTATCGATAAAACGATGGATATTTGCATTTTTTCCATCATGTTTATGTGTGAATTCACTAATATTTTTCTGTAGCACCCATTCAAGATTGGGATGAACCAGTATTACTCCATCCTTGTCGACCATAAAGACTGTTCCGGTCTCAAAAATATTATTTAATTCTCCAAGATATTGTTGAAACATCGCTATATCAATATCTACGCCTCCAACACCTAAAAGAGCACCTTCTTCATAGATAGGATATTGATAAGTTACGGAAATTGATTTATCTACCAGATCAACATCAACATCAAACATAGGGCTGCCATACTCAACAACAGCACGATACCAGGGTCTATTTCTGAGGCGATAATCATCTGGCATAGGCCGATCACCATCCTCGTAGTAATACTGAGTCTTCTCACTGCCAATAAAAAGTGATTTAATATCACTGTCTGCTGCTACATATTTACGAAGGTGGAATTTAATATCGGCATAAGCTTTATCATAACGTTCATCCACCTTGCGTCGTGTATTGGTACGAAGCCAATCTTTTACGGTTTTATGTTCACAATATGTCCATGCAATCTTACTTTTTTCATTTAAAAAACCCTCAAGCCCGGCCGATACGCCATATACTTTTTCCATGGCCCTTCGTTGGGTCTCGCGTACAACAATCTGTTTTGAATAGATGCTGAAGGACACCATAATAATTGTAAGCATCAATAGTGTAATCCCTAATATAGAGACCAACATCTTATCACGCAATTTCAACTTTTTAAGCATCAATCTACTCTCCACTAGCTATGTTTAGGCATTCATCTGACGCACTGTAGCAATCAGATCCTGAAGGGCATATGGTTTTTCAAGGAATGGATAACCACGTTCACGTATTGCAGGCCACCTGTGATGATGATCTGCATATCCACTGGAAAGTACAACTTTTAAAGCTGGCCGGCGTGTTACTAATCTCTCAATCAATTCCACACCATTACCGTCGGGCAGCCCTACATCACTTATAACCATATGAAACATCTCATCTCCAAAAAGTGATTCTGCCTCTTCTGCGGAGCCGGCTCCGGCAACTTCAAAGCCATCCTGGCTCAATCCCATCATCGTATACTCCAACACATCTTCTTCATCTTCAACTACTAATACACGTTGCCTGGGTAGTACCTCAATATTATTGGATTCATCCTGAAGGGCGGCTTTCCAATCCGGTTGTGCCGGTAAGTAGATTGAAAACTGTGCTCCCTCATCGGGCATACTCTTAATATCAATCCATCCGCCGTGTTTTGCCACAATGCCGTGTATCATAGCTAAGCCAAGACCGGAATGTCCGGGCATGATCTCCTTTGTAAAGAATGGCTCCAATACTCGCTGTACAATCTTTTTTTCCATTCCGCACCCGGAATCTTCAAAAAGAATACGTAAATACGGACCGGCACTTCTATGCAAACATGTATTACTCCGGATATTATCCAGCGATATATTTATAGTCCCACCTGATTCCATTGCATTGATAGAATTGTCCAACAACTGTTTAAGAATCAATATTAACTGTTCTCTATCAACATAGATCGGCCATAAATTATCAGAGAACTGCCACTGAACTTTAATATTTACGGGCAAATCTCTAACCAGCTTGCGGAATGCTCTCTCCCAGCCCATATCATTCATTTTTTCGCGGTTCAACCGTTTTTTACCAACAGCATACAATAATTGAGAGATAAGCATCGCACCTCTGTCCGAGGCATTACGTATTGCATCAAGATCACTTCTTATATGCTGTCCCTGATCTGTCTCAAGAAGTGCAATTTCAGCACTGCCGCTGATAGCTGTAAATATATTGTTAAACTCATGCGCTAATCCTGCTACAATCTGCCCCATATTTTGATCATGCTGATCAAAATTTATGTTACAACGCTCGTTCATAGAATTCCAATAAAAATAATTTATAATAAAATAGAAATGCAACAACACTGAAGTGTCACACAAGACCGTTCAAAGAATATGCCAGAAAAAAATTATACTAGTTTTATCTAGAGGAAAGTATCTCTAATCACTTATTCAACCTATTGTTATTCAATGATTTATATAAATAATTTCAGAGACACGCCAAACAGCTGATCTTTCATTATGAAATACAACTGAGACTAAATGAAACTATTTCCCTGCTGATAACCATAGCTAAAACGGCATAAACACACCACAAATACACCTTTTACTTGAAACAGGCTTCATGAAAGTTTATATTGTATTTCATTCTCGAATACAGGAAATCCATGAACGTAAAGCAATCGGGTATTCTCATTGGCATTGCCGGCGGTACAGGTTCCGGCAAGACCAAGGTCGCCAGGCGCCTTCTGGAAGATATGGGGCCTAACCAGGTTACCATTATTGATCAGGACTCCTACTACCGTGATCTACGACCGCTTGAATTTGAAGAACGTGCCGCACAAAATTTTGATCATCCCAATGCCATTGACACACCACTTCTTCTAAAACACATGAAGGCCCTGCTAAATGGCCAATCAATTGACAGGCCCATATATAACTTTAAAGATCACCTGAGACAACCTGAAACCATAAAAGTAGAACCCCACTCCATCTATGTACTGGAAGGCATATTAATACTCTACTACCCTGAGCTGCGCGCGTTGATGGATATAAAAGTTTTTGTAGATACAGATGCGGATATACGCTTCATTAGAAGGCTCAAACGAGACCTGAACAGCCGGGGACGTACTTTGGAATCTGTAATTCATCAATATCAGGAGACTGTACGTCCAATGCATATGGAATTTGTTGAGCCAAGTAAAAGATTTGCTGATATAATAATTCCGGAAGGCGGCTATAATCATGTGGCTGTTGATTTACTCCGGACAAAAATACATTCACTCCTTTAATTCTAACTAAAGAGGCAAGACATTGATGGAATCCATGCATCCGTCAGAAGGCGGATGGATAGAAGCAATTTGCGGCTGTATGTACAGCGGAAAATCAGAAGAACTAATCAGACGGCTAAGACGTGCACTAATTGCCCACCAGGAAGTATTGATTATCAAACCAGCCATTGACGACAGATATGAGGAGAGCTTTATTGTCTCTCATTCAGAACAAAGACTAAAATCTGTGGCACTTACAGATCCCAACGATATTCTTGATTTAGCGAAAGATGCCGTTGTTATTGGAATTGATGAGGCCCAATTTTTTGGCATGCCATTGCTTCCTGTAATTGAAAAACTGGCAGATGACGGCAAGCGTGTTATTATTGCAGGGTTGGACATGGATTTTAAAAATGATCCTTTTGAACCCATACCGCAAATTCTTGCAAAGGCGGAATATATTACAAAAACACTTGCCATCTGTGTTCAATGCGGCCGACCCGCAAGTAGAACGCAAAGGTTGACACATTCATCGGAACGAGTACTTATTGGCGGCCAGGGTGTATATGAAGCCCGCTGCCGGAAACATCATACCATACCCCAGGAACAATAGGAGTATCACTATGTTATTGAGACTGATCAGCTTCTTTGGCGTATTTGCCCTCATGGGTTTAGCTTTTTTATTATCCAATAACCGGAAAAAAATAAATAAACGAACAATCGGTTTTGGAATCAGCCTGCAATTCCTATTTGCACTGATTATTCTCAAATCCAGTATTGGTAAAAATATTTTTGCAGGTGCCAGGATAGCGGTTACAAAACTATTATCATTTACTGACCATGGTGCAGAATTTCTCTTTGGAAAGCTCTATCTGGGTGTTGACGGTATTGCCGAAACTATGGGTAAGGGTGGCCCTTTCCTGCTTACCGACAGTTCTACGGGAGCTCTTACAGAAATTGGACCCATTTTTGCTTTTCATGTGTTGCCTACAATTATTTTCTTTGCCTCACTGATGGGCGTACTATATCATCTGGGTGTCATGCAAAAATTAGTAAAAGGATTAGCATGGGTAATGACACGCTTCATGGGAGTAAGCGGTGCAGAAGCTCTTTCCGCAGCCTCCAATATCTTTGTCGGCCAGACAGAAGCGCCCTTTGTAGTTGCACCCTTCCTGCCTAAAATGACAAGATCAGAGCTTATGGCTATAATGACCGGGGGATTTGCTACAGTTGCCGGCGGTGTCATGGCTGCATATGTAAGGTTTGGAATTGATCCGGGACATCTCCTGGCTGCCAGTGTCATGTCTGCACCTGCCGCTCTTGTAATAGCAAAAATCATGTATCCTGAAACCCAGGTAGCAGCAACAGCTGGCAAAGTAGAGGTTAATCTTAAAAAAGAATCATCCAATGTAATTGATGCAGCCGCTTCAGGTGCTGCTGCAGGATTAAAACTTGCTGCCAATGTAGGTGCCATGCTTCTTGCCTTCATTGCACTCATAGCCATGATTAATGCCATTCTCGGCCTTGTTCATCTAAGCCTCAAAGACATATTAGGTTACGCCTTTAGTCCTCTGGCTTTCGTAATGGGCGTTGATTTTAAAGATTTATTTGAAATCGGCCATCTGCTTGGCACTAAACTCTCATTAAATGAATTTGTTGCATATATCGATCTGGCAGCTTTAAAAGACACAATAACACCCCGTTCATATGTGATTGCTACATATGCACTCTGTGGCTTTGCCAATTTCAGTTCTATTGCAATTCAAATTGGTGGCATTGGATCAATAGTTCCTGAGCGGCGCCATGAATTGGCTAAACTGGGTTTAAAGGCCATGTTTGGCGGTGCCCTGGCCTCATGGATGACAGCATGTATAGCCGGTGTTTTGCTTTAAGATTCTAAAAAACAATTATAATGGAACACGGATGACATGGATTAAACGGGTCGGATCGGATAAAAAATATTGATTGTGTTCTTTCAGAACAGGCCCGATGATTTCGTATATATTAATGGACAATGGATCTGATCTTTATATCCTTTTTCTGTCTCTATCCATGTTTATCCGTTATTTCCGTGTCATCCGTGTTCCAATGCTTCTAGGATAGAATATTTCATGATAAAAATAATTGCCTTATCATTGAGCACACTTACTCTTGCATGTGCACAATCTCTATCTCTGCCACCTGCCATAGAGCAAGCCGTGCAGAAACTATATTCGCAGTTTGAATATCAGGATGATCAATCTTGTATTGTGGTCTCAATCACCGATCAGAGACTATATTTGATACAGAATGAGACCATCATTCAGACATACGCCATATCTACATCATACATCGGTACCGGATCAGCAGCAGGCAGCAACAGAACACCTTTGGGAGTTCATGGTATTGCGGCCAAATACGGTGCCAATGCCCTGTCCGGAACAATTTTCAAATCACGAAGAAACACTGGAGAGATTGCCCGTATCTATACTGACTCCACTGATGTTAAAGATGATCTTATAACCAGCAGAATCCTATGGCTTAAAGGCCTGGAAGCCGGCTTAAACATAGGCAGTGACGTAGATTCATATCAACGATATATCTATATTCACGGAACCAATGAAGAAGGCCTTATCGGGAGACCTGCCTCGCACGGTTGCATCAGAATGAAAAATTTTGATGTCATACAAATGTATCCTGAAGTTCATGAGAATACACTTGTCATTATCATTAAATAAAAAGACATCAATTGGAACTGCAATGAATCAATCGATTTCACTGGGTATCTCAAAATGTTTAACAGGTGCAAGAACACGTTACAAGGGCGGACATAAATACCATACGTACCTCATGGATGTACTGGGAAAATTTATTGACTATGTCCCTGTATGTCCTGAAGTAGAGTGTGGTCTTCCTACTCCGCGTACTCCAATGCTGCTATTTACCCCCATTGAAAATCCCAAATTAATTACAATTGACACAGAAATAAATTATTCTTCTCAAATGAATGACTGGATTTCCTGTTATTTAGACACAATGCCTGGTCGGCATCTCTGCGGATTCATATTAAAATCCAAATCTCCAAGCTGTGGAGTATCAAATATTGAGATCCACAATGCACAAGGTAAGAGCCTTGGTCATATTGGCACCGGTCTCTTTGCAAAAGCTCTAATAAAAGCAAATCCATTTATGCCAATAACAGATGAACTTGGCTTTGAAGATACGAAATCACGTATCAACTTCATTGAGAGAGTTTTTGTGTATAAAAGATGGCTGGATTTTAAAGATAATAATTGCAATATGCAAGGCTTGATCCGGTTTAACATGCAGCATAGATTACTCATCATGAGCCATGATCTTGAGAAAACAGATGAACTTGATTCACTTTTAGTCAATTCTCATTCCACAAATTTTAATTACACCACACTAAAATATATTAATATCATGATGAAGACCCTGCAATTACCTTCGACTGTTAAAAAAAACGTCTATGTACTCAACCATATACAACAATCATATAGATCAAAGCTTCAACATGCTGAAAAACAGGAACTTACTGACATCATTAATTCATATACACAATACGAAATCCCCCTGATTATCCCGATAAAACATTTAAACAAATATGCTCAAAGGTATAATGACGTTTTTTTATTGGATCAACACTATCTATACCCTGATCCTTTGGAATTATTAATTAAAATGCATGCATAAATAACGAAAAAAACTTCATACTTGGCTGGCCTATATTTAAACCTTCTGGTACGCTTATTGTAATAAAATCTACCGTTTAGACATTAATCTCCCCATTATACTCCTGAATTCCATTCAATTATAGGTGCCTTACGTGGATCAACCGGGCAAACTACTTCTCGCACATGAAGAGTGGCTAATAGCCAGAATACTGTTTTATGCTCACAGGCAGGGCTATATAGTGGCAATTCCACCACAACATGATATCTGGAAGGCTGTAATACGAAACATATCCTCTGTAATCATCAAGCTGGAAAAAAGCAAACTTTGTGAACTTGAAATCAGACCTGATGAAAACTTTCAAGACGATACATTTACAAGAATCGTCCTGGAGATAGCTGAACATCATCATAATCAAGGTATTAACCTCACTCAATTCCTGGGATTGTTCAAATATTATCGTCAGACCTATCAGGATTTGATCACTGAAAAATATTCAGACCTTCAGAAACCTGAAATTGCCAGACTAAGAATCAACCGTTTATTTGACCACTTCGAAATAGAATTAATCAAAAATCGTATCGAATTAAATAATACACAGAGAATGTCTGAACTTGAACTCATAAATAAAGTGCTAACAACTGAAAAAAATAAATTTCAGACCATACTTCACTCGCTACCTACACCCATACTTTTATTTGATGACAAAGGTGTACTCCATTTTGCAAACCATATTGCCAACCAACTCTGGAAAAGCAAGAACCATATAGACATCATTCTACCTGAGGCCATTCAAGACACAGTACAAGGTGTGCTGGATAGCCCCAAGTTAAAACTCAAAACTGAGAACGTTGAAGTATTATTTGAAGGTCGATACTTCCAATATCGTCTTGAAATCATGCCTATGCGTAATACAAATGATATAATCAGCAGTATAATCATGGTGGCACATGACATAACACAACTCGATAATGCACGCAATGCACTCAGGGATAGTGAATGGCGATACAGGAGCATCTTTGAGAATGACCATACACCAATGCTAATTATCAATCCTGATAACAGTTCAATTATTGATGCCAACCCAGCTGCCAGTAATTTTTACGGCTATAAAATTCATGAACTTAAAACCATGAAACTCTCTGATATTAGTACATCATCAGATCTAAAAACATTTAGCAAAATGGAACAGGTGTTATATAAGTCAAAAAAATATTTCCAATCTCAACATGTATTAAAAAATGGCGAAAAAAGATTTGTCGATATCTTTTGCGGACCTGTTCACATCGAAGGCCGTACATTAATCTATTCAATAATACATGATGTTACATCAAGGTTTATAAATCAAAAGGCTTTACAAGATAGTGAGGCCAGGTACCGGCTCCTGGCTGAAAATATAAATGATGTCATATGGACCATGACACCTCAAGGTAAGTTTACTTACATCAGCCCGTCAGTCATGAGATTACGAGGCTATACACCTGATGAGGTTATAAATCAGACATTAACTGAAGTATTAACGCATCAATCTGCAGTTATTGTAGCTGACAGTATCTCAACATTGCAAACTGCTGTTAAGAACAATCATATCCCTGATGATCATATTAGACTTGAACTGGAGCAGCCTAAAAAAGACGGCAGCTCTGTATGGACAGAAGCTGATATTACGCCGATATTCAATGAAGACAATAAGTTGGAGATGCTTCTGGGGGTTTCAAGAGATATTTCACAAGAGAAAGCAACACGCGACATATTGGCTCAATTAGCTGCCGTGGTAAATCAGGCAACAGTCTCCATTGTAATTACAGATTTAGATGGTAATATTATCTATATAAATCCACACACATCAAAAATTTCCGGATATAGTCATTCAGAGCTGCTTGGAAAAAATCCTCGCTTATTAAAATCAGATAAACAAGATGCGGCATTCTATAAGTCATTATGGGATACAATAGCAAATGGTATGACATGGAGTAATACATTTATCAACTTGCGAAAAGACGGCACCGAATATCATGAGCATGCTGTTATCTTCCCCATAAAAGATAACGAAGACAATATTATCTATTATGCAGCTGTAAAACGTGATATCACTGAACAGGTTCATGCTCAGGCAGAGTTGAAAAAAGCAAAAGAACTGGCAGAAGATGCGAACAAGGCAAAAGGTCTTTTCCTGGCCAATATGAGTCATGAAATACGTACACCAATGAACGCTATCTTAGGCTTTGCAGAGATCATTGAGAACCAAACAACAGACAGTTCAATTAAAGCTTTTACTACAAATATCCAATCTGCCGGTAAAACACTATTGCAACTAATCAATGAAATTTTAGACCTTTCTCGTATTGAATCCGGTAGATTAGAGCTGCAGCCCGGGTACTGCAATATTAAATCACTCATCAATGACATTGCAAATCTGTTTTCCTTCCAGATGAAAGAAAAATCTATCCGTTTCACTCTTGATGTACAGAAGAATGTTCCGTCAGCTCTATTGCTTGACATTGATCGATTGAAACAGATCTTTCTTAATCTGATAGACAATGCAGTTAAATTTACTCAAGCTGGTACTATTGAAATTCGCGTTGGAATAGTAGATCTGCGAGACAGCATTGTTGACATCAAAATAGAAATTCAAGATACAGGCAAAGGTATACCCTCAAGTCAGCAAAATAGAATTTTCGAATCATTTATGCAGGTTGAAGGTCAGGACCAAGCCAAATACGGTGGAACAGGACTAGGTCTTTCAATAGTCAAACAATTAGTAGAAATGATGAATGGCACAATTCTTCTCCGGTCAGAGCCGGGAAAGGGTTCTACCTATACAATAACTTTATCGGATGTAACAATACTTGACCTCAGAGAATCCAGGCAATCTACTGTGACTGAACGGAGAGACATACCTGAAATCAATTCATTTATTGATGAGTACCAGTGGAACCTATCTGAGCTCAGTAAGTTGGAAATTGATACATTTATCAAGAATCTGGAAGGCAGATACTATAAATACTGGAAAACATTAAGCAAATCAATGATTATACATGAAATCGTTGAATTTGCAGATGAGATAAATACATTGAGTACAAAATTTAATATTCAACCTATGGCAGAATGGAGTTCAAAACTTCATAATCTTGCCATCAACTTTGACATGGAACAATTACCGGATACAATAAAAGAGTATCCTGCACTGGTTGACAAAGTAAAAACACTGGCCCTGGCAATAGAAGATAAAAATTAGCATGAAACAACAAAAAACAAATAGTCCTCTCCCGAAAATAATTAGACAAAATAATAAACATTCCAAATTATTTTGTAAGATCAAAATATCATGGTGTACATTACTCTTCCTTCTGGTTAACATGCCTCTCCCGGGGCAGATCAATCAAATAAAAATAGGTGTACTCTGTAGTCGCGGTTCAGAACATTGTCATCATCAATGGGATGCAACGGCCACTTATTTATCTGCTCGTTCAGAACGCTACCAATACAAAATTATACCATTGACATTTGACAATATAGATATGGCAATTGCCCGCGAAGAAGTAGACTTTATACTTGCAAATCCTGCGTATTATGTTCGCATGGAAGCGCAGTATGGCATAACCCGTATTGTATCATTAAAAACCAAATCTGCCAGTGGACTCGCTAATGAATTTGGCAGTGTCATCTTTACACGGAAGTCAGAAAATAATATAAATCAATTCACTGACTTGCGGGGCAAAAGTTTTTTTGCTGTCCATAAAAATGCTTTTGGTGGCTGGATCATGGCTTGCAGGGCACTAAAAAACAATGGTGTAAATCCTGAAAATTTCCGTCAGTTAGTCTTTACAGGATCTCAAGACTCAGTTATAAACGCCGTAAAAACAGGCCATGCCGATGCCGGCTGCGTGAGAACACAAATATTTGAAGAACTTGCATTACAGGGCCTTATTAATATGAATGATTTTAAATTCATAACAGATAATAATTGGTCAATTAATCAACCTTTTTTGAGCTCTACAAGACTCTATCCTGAATGGCCACTTGCCAAACTGGCGCATGTACCTGATTATCTTGCCAAAATCGTTGCTTCCAGACTCCTGGCCATGCCATCTTCTCATCCGGCTGCATATACAGCCCGAATTGGCGGCTGGACTGTTCCATTTAACTACCAACCGGTTCATATATGCTTAAAAGAACTCAAGTTGCAACCGTATGAACACTATGGCAATATTACTCTGGCAAGTCTATACCAACAGTTTAAATACTGGATCTTATCAATCGCATTGCTTATTACTACACTCATTACAGTCGCATTTAAATTTGGCAAGCTAAACGCCAGGCTCATTAGTTCACAGCGGAAATTATCAGACAGTGAAAGTAAATTTAAGGCTATAAGCCAATCTGCACATGATGGAATCATTATGATCAATGCAGAAGGTCTTATTACATACTGGAACAAGGCCGCAGAGCTCCTATTTGATTATACTAATGATGAAATATTGGGTAAAACTCTTCATAACATTATTGTACCAATGGATCAAAGGAACAAGGCTATAAAAGGTTTAAGATCTTTCAAAGATTCTGGTAAAGGACCGGTTCTTGGAAAGACCATAGAGCTCCATGCATTGAATAAACAGGGGCGCCGTTTCCCGGTAGAGCTATCTATATCTGCCGTTAAACTTGGAGAAGAATGGCATGCCATTGGGATTCTCCGAGATATTGAAAAAAGAAAGAAACAGGAAATGGCCCTCAAGACGGCAAAGGACCAGGCTGAATCCGCAAATAAAGCAAAATCAATTTTTCTTGCCAGTATGAGCCATGAAATACGTACACCCATGAATGCCATTCTTGGGTTCACTGAAATCATGCAATCACAAGTTGATCAACCGAGTATCAAGCATTATCTTGAAAATATTGAAGCTAGTGGAAAGGCATTGCTCAGTTTAATCAATGACATACTGGATCTATCCAAAATTGAAGCAGGCAAGATTGAAATACAGCTTCAACCTGTAAAACTTCTCAACATGTTTAATGAAATTGTACAGATTTTCTCATGGAAGGCAGAGTCAAAAACATTGTCTCTTAAATTTAATATTGATAAGGATCTACCCCCTGTATTAATGCTGGATGAGCTTAGAATACGTCAAATCTTATTAAACCTTGTTGGAAATGCTGTTAAATTTACAGAGGCAGGTGGTATAGAGATTAATGCCAGACAGCTTGAAATTTCAAAAGATCAGTCTACAATAAAATTACTTATCAGCATTAACGATACAGGCATAGGTATTGAATATGATCATCAAAAATTAATTTTTGATGCATTCCGACAAAGTCCCGGTCAAAATGAGACTCAATACGGTGGAACAGGTTTGGGCCTGGCCATTACAAAACGACTTGTTAAAATCATGAATGGACAGATTACAATTCAATCCAAACCAAATATAGGTTCTACTTTCGCTATCGAATTAGATGATGTTAAAATTTCTTCAATTAATACCGTTCCAATAACAAAACATGCATTGGACCTATCACATATACAATTCTCTGAGGCAACAATATTAGTCAATGATTCCCTGGCCGTAAATCGTGAACTCATCTCTGCATATCTCAAGGAATTCCCATTTACAATTATTGAATCTTCTAATGAGCAGGAAACAATATCATGTATAAATAAGTTTATACCTGACTGTATTTTAATGGACATTAAAATAAGTAAACTTAACGGGCATGGTGTTATGCATCACTTAAAGAGCGATGCAGCTCTGGCTTCAATTCCAATAATTGCTCTGACAACTTCGATTATTAAAGATTCAATTGAAACCTTAAGTAAAGCAGGTTTTAACTCTTTTCTGCAAAAACCTGTCAGCAAGCAAGATCTTATACTTGTCCTGGCTCAACATATATCATATTTAACCCGGAATAATATAAAAGAGATCGATCCAAAAAAACTATCCGTTAATACCCGGATTGGCAAGGAGCTTCCTCAGAATATTCGCAATAAATTAGCCAATGATTTAACAACACAGGCAATGCCAATATGGAATGAGATACAAAAAACATTTATTCTGGATTCCATCGAGAACTTGGCTGGAGAGATATCAAATATTTCAAAAACTTACAAATTACAATCGTTGGAATGCTATGCGGAAACACTTGCAATACAAGCCGGACAATTTGATATTGCCCGGCTTCCGGAGACACTTAAACGCTTGCCTGAAATCATTGAATATTTATCCAATGAGGAGACTATGAAATGATAGACTTAAAAAATACAACACCCGCTCCCCATGCCCTCATACTTTTGGTTGATGATACTCCAAGAAATCTTCAGGTATTGGGTAATATTCTAAAGAAACATGATTATCATCTGGCCGTGGCCACTGACGGCATGCAAGCTTTGGAGCGTATACATGATGTGCAGCCCGACCTGATACTTTTGGATATAATGATGCCGGGACTCTCTGGTTTTGATGTATGTAAAAAACTTAAGGAAAATCCGAATACAGTAGACATACCTGTTATTTTTCTAACAGCAAAGACAGAGACAGAAGATATAGTTAAGGGATTCAATCTGGGTGCTGTTGATTACATAACAAAACCTTTTAATGGCACGGAACTCCTGGCTCGAGTAAAAACTCATCTCACTCTAAAACAGACAAGAGACGCTCTTAAAAATGCTCTGGCTTCCAAGGATCGTTTTTTCTCTATAATTGCCCATGATTTACGTAGCCCATTCAATACTATTGTCAGTTTTCTAAAGTTGACTGCCAGAGGCTCAAATCATTTCAGCAATGAAGAACTCATGATGTTTATTGATGAATTGCGTACCAAGGCAGATACAACCAAGGCTTTGCTGGAAAATTTATTACAATGGGCTCAATCCCAAACCGACGGTATACAGTTTAACAGTGAGACCATGCCGGCTCAAGATATTATTGACGAATGTATAACTTTTATGAATACACATGCTGCATACAAGGGTATCGAGCTTAAGACCACGGTTGATACAGACCTGCAATTCACAGGTGACAGGCATATGATGGCTACTGTTCTGAGAAATATTATATCCAACTCAATAAAATTTTCACACCGGGAAGGACAGATAATGGTTGATGCACGACATTACAGATCCGGTATTGAATTTTCAGTAAAAGACAATGGTGTTGGTATGAGTGAAAAAGTATTGAATAAGCTATTTAAAATTGACACAAAAATAACCACAGAAGGCACTGAACAGGAAAGAGGAAGTGGTCTGGGTTTAATATTATGTAATGAATTTGTTAAACGCCATAATGGTAGCCTACATGTTGAGAGCGAAAAAAATGTTGGAAGTTGTTTTTTTATACGAATTCCACAGAAACAGAAGGACATTAAAGCATGATGAATATGCGATACAAAAAATTTACTCATAATAGTTCAAGTATTTTAGCAACATGTTTATTCTGTCTGATTACAGCATATTGTTTTGCATCAAACCACCAGAACATGGTTGGCCGACTCAACCCGGAACAATCAAAACCAGCGTCAGAGGCATTGTCTGTGCAAAGTAAAATCAGTGAAAGTATTCCTTTAGGAAAAGAACAGACAATGCATAATGCCGAAAATAAAAGACAGAATATACTTATTTTTGCAACCTTTATAAGCATGACCATATTCATACTGGCCTTCTGGCAGGTACATCGAACTAACATAAAATTGAAAAAGAATCAGCGGGAACTTAAAGAAGCAAATGATGCAAAAGACAAGTTTTTCTCTATTATCGCACATGATCTGAGAAATCCATTTCAAACCCTATGCAGCTTCATAAAATTGATGGAGCGACATGCCACAACATATACACCTGAAGAAATTTCCGAACTCGTCACTCAATTGAAGATAAATGTTAACAATACGGCATCACTTTTAGAAAACCTGCTTGAATGGTCGCAAACACAGACTAATACACTACCATTTAATCCATATATGATAAACCTGACTCCACTCATCGATAAGGTGATGAGACACTCCTATGAAATAGCACAAAAAAAAGGATTATTTCTGGTAAACTCCATTGAGGACCCCATAATCCTTTACGCAGACCGCAATATGATTGAAGCAATTATACGTAACATGATTAATAATAGTATTAAATTTTCACGGGAGAATGGCGAAATACGTATTCATGCCATATATGTTAATAGTCATGTAGAAATTAGCATTTCTGATAACGGTGTAGGAATTCATCCGGCTATAATCAAAAAACTCTTTCAGGTTGGAGAACGTGTTTCAGTGAGAGGAACAGAAAATGAACCGGGAACAGGTCTGGGATTAATACTATGCAAAGAATTTGTAGATCTTCATAAGGGTGAAATTCAGGTAGAAAGCAATGTTGATGAGGGAACAATTTTTACTATTAAACTACCAGGCAGAGGCTGAAAAACAGATCCTATGTCGATTTTAGTTGGTAATATATGTTCTTCTATTCCTGTTTGTATTTTGTTATTTGTATTTTGCAATTTAGTGCTGTGGCCTTTTAATAGGTGATCAGAGATCAACTCTGAGATTATCAATTAAACGAATCTTGCCTACAAAAACAGCCAGAACAATCTGTACAGAATCCTCAATATGCTGAATATCCTCCAGTGTACCAGGATGAATCAGATTGATATAATCAATAGACACATTATCTTTCTCCAAAATCAAGGCCTCAATTGCCTTGGAGATTTTATCAACATCCCGCATTCCTTCACGGATTAATTTGCGTGCTTTTTCAAGAGAGTTATAAAGTATCAACGCATCCTGTCTTTCTTCTATGGAAAGATAATTATTGCGCGAACTCATGGCCAGACTGTCTTTCTCTCTTACAATTGGCGCAGTAATTATTTCAACATCCATATTCAAATCTACTGCCATTCTCCGAATAACAGCGACTTGTTGAAAATCTTTCTCACCAAAGACGGCGCAATGTGGTTTCACAGCATTAAACAGCTTTGTAACAATTGTTGTAACACCTCTAAAATGCCCTGGTCTTGATGCGCCACAGAGCTTTTCTGTCAATGTATCTACAGTAACATAAGTATGATACGAAGTGGGGTACATCTCATCAACAGCGGGATAATAAATAATATCTGCTCCGGCCCGGATTAAAAGTCTCTCATCTCTATCAAAATCCCTGGGATATGCATCAAGATCTTCATCAGGGCCAAATTGTGTCGGATTGACAAAAATAGAGACTACAACAATATCCGACTTTTCTTTGGCCATTGTTAGGAGACTTAAATGTCCATCATGCAGCGCACCCATTGTCGGAACTAATCCAATACGTTTCCCAGCCATGCGTAAAGAATCCGCCTCCTGTTGCATTGCTTTTACTGTATTTATTATCTTCATTTTACAATCCCTGCCCGGATGCCTGATGACACTATTTACTCTCTTTCAACTCTGTTGCAACTATTAACTTGACGACACCGGCATTCCTGGCCGCATCCATAATCTCTACAACAATACCATAACGCACGCCTTCATCCCCTTTAAGTATCAGCCCTTTTTCATTTATAATATCAACAGATTTTTTAAGATAATTTTCCAAATCTGTCATAGGAATTGACTCTTCGTTGATGAACATCTTACCATCAGCTGTGACAAATAATGTATATCCGTCAACTTCAACACCTTGGCGGCCCGATGTCTTGGGAAGATCTAGCTTTAGTCCGGGTTGCTCTACAAAGGTAGATGAAACAATAAAAAAGATTAGTAGAAGGAAGAGCACATCTATTAATGATGTAATATTAATGTTAATACGTTTCTTCTGTTTGGATGAGAATTGCATTAAGACCTCTAGAATAAACTTTTGGTGGTTGGTTAAAACGAAAGAGATAGATCTAATCTTCTTCCATTACGCCTTTCTTGCCATATAAGACAAACGGCATGATCATCTATATTGTTCCGGTCTTCTATCGGCAAGGCGGTCGTTATGTTCAGTAACCATCTTGTCTCTCGCCCGCATGGGATCAATAGACACCACCTGAACGCCTGAAATTTTTTCACCGATACGTATAAGCCGCTTACCGGAGGGGTCTACAATCTGGCTCCGACCAGTAAATGTCAAAGATGACTCTGTACGATGTTCTGTGCCGATGCGGTTGGCCGTGATAGCGAATAGACCATTCTCAAGACAACGTGTCTTCATAGCGTCCTGACAGAACGGCAAGACAAGATTAACAGGATGGGCAATTATATCAGCACCTCCCAAAGCCAGAGATCTGGCAGCTTCAGGAAAGAGCCAGTCAAAACATATCATCATTCCAACTTTAGCCGAACCAATATCAAAAACGGGAAAACCGAGATTGCCGGGTGAGAATAACTGACGTTCATCTGCAAAGAGATGTACTTTTCTGTAAACTCCTACAAGTCCATCCGGCCCAATGAGCATAGATGAATTGTAACAAGCCCCTTCGTCACATTCTGTAAAACCAGCTACTATATGAAAGGCTGAGTCTATGCACAACTGCTGAAGAAATTGAAAAGTCGCTCCTCCGGAGGCCGGTTCTGCTAATCCACGCATTTCCTCTTGAGATTTAAACTGATAGCCTGTTGCGAACAGCTCGGGCAACACCCATAGATCAGCCTGACGCGTGAGAATCAGTTCTTTGATTCTTTCAAAGTTGAGTTTTTTTTCACCGAAGATCGGTTCAAACTGAACAAATCCAACCTGCAAATTCACCCTCCATTTAGTTCTCTGAATTTACCAAGCCAGGGGGATGAATCCAAATAAAAAAGGTTCTAAATTATAAATCAGCAGATTACAAAGACTCATCCGGCTCATCCAACAATATTTCAATCTCCCGGGCAAACTGCTTCTCCATACCTATCTTAAATTCCCTATGTCTAAACCGAACCTGTCGATTTCTATCGATAATAAATGTCATAGGCAGAGAATTACCATGCATGGTCTTAAAAATGTCGGCACCATCATACCCCACTGGGAATAATGCTTTGTCTTCTATCATAGCAGAATCAACATATCTTTGGGCTACTTTTCTGTGTGACTGAACACATATTGAAAGCATGGAAAATTCTGTATCTTGATACTGTTCAATTAAATCCTGCATATACGGAAACTCCGTACGGCAAGCACCTCAGCCAGGTTTCCAAAAATTCAGAAGCAATACTCGGCCTCCATAATCTGCCAGGTTTATATTCTCACCATTTACAAGGCTAACGTCCATTTGAGGGAGTAAAGGACCACATGCTTTTAACGAATTTACAGCAATATTGGATTTAAGATATTCTTCAAGGCCTTTAAGGCTTCCATTTTTCTTTTCATAGGCCCGCTCAAGAGTTCTTCTTATGGCAGTAGTCTCCTCCAAATGTGCTGCCTTTGATAATAGTATCAAGGCCTCATTAGTATGTCCCAAAGCCAGTTGACACTTTCCCTGCCAATATAAAAAATCGGCATTTGCAGGCATTAATTTTTTTGCCAGATTCAAATAATAAGAAACCGAATCATTACGGCATTGATGATAATGCAATTTTGCCAACTGAAAATATGCTATGCCGCGTTCCCCTACAGGAGCAGCACTTATACCGCATCTTATAAGATAAAAAGCATAGGCTATGTTTTTGCGATGCTTAACAAAGCAATCCCATATTGTCTGCTTATACACATGGCCCGATGCCGGATATTCCCGAATCCAATCTCTGGCAATACAGCATGCTTCCTCATCGCTTACAGACCTGCGTTTGGCAGCATAGACAAAAGCGCATGTAAAAGCAACACCCCTGTGGCGTCCAAAAGGGTAATCCCCCAGATACTGACACATTTTATAGTAATGCTCCCGTCCCGATACTCCCTGCGGATAAATGGCCTGAGTCTCTGCCCAGCCCCCTCTTGGTGCTTTCTCCTCAAGACGTTTTGAAAGAATAGCAGACCAATGTTTCTTTTTTAAGCGACAGGCCAACAAATGAGCACTGTTCAGAAGATAGGTATTATCAGGATAAATTTTAAGAAGGCCCTTCATCTTACACTCAATACTATCAGCAGCCTCTTCTTTATCTATGGCATTAAAATACATCTTAAGATATATACTACCAAGATTTGATCTTATTAAATTGTCATATCGAAGCGCTGAAAGAGCAGACTTTAATGCTAATTCCAACTTATCTGATTGATAATAGTAATGTCCAATGGCACACAGGACTCGGGCATTTGTCGAATCCAGAGCAAGGGCTTTATCATATGCGGATAGTGCGTCATGCTTAAATTCCATTTTCATACAAATATTACCAAGATAAAGCCAGATTTCACTTTCCTTAGGAAAACGTTTACACAGGTTCAATAGTGTTTGGCGCAGACTGTCTGTATATGGGTACATACGTGCATGCAGTATATGCCAGCCAACTTCATCGGGGTATTCCCGGATATTACGAATGCAAACATCTATTAGTGAATCTTTATTACAAGGTTTCTTTCTTAGCCAGTAGTGCGCAGCACGTTGTGCGGGCATATACATTCCATCGGAAACAATAGCATTTCTATAACAAGTTAATGCAGAATCAATATAACCGGCTGATTCATATTTCCGGCCTTTTTTGAATTCCACATCCGGTGGTAGAGCATTACGCCTACATCCGATAGAGAATAGAAGAATTGCCATGAATGTTAGTAAATTTTTCATGGCAATACCCGTTGGAAATTTATTACATGATTGTTGGAACAGAATAATGACAAGATGCATAAACCATCGCTTCGGAAACATACAAGCTCCTGCAATTGGATGATGAGGGAGAACATCTATGCATAGATATATTTAAACAGAAATTATTTGGCGAGGGCGTGTGGGAATCGAACCCACCTACCGAACTTCTCAGCACGGCACATACGGATTTGAAGTCCGCGGAGCCCACCAGGTGCTCATTCGCCCCCAAAACTGCAGACATAATATACGCCGACAGCTATGTATTTTGCAAGAGTAAAATATCACTTAAAAAGGAATAAACCAGAACTACTTCTACTCAATTTCAGCCGTTTTCACAGCGATCATTGATTTTATAGTAGTTTCCAACTTTTCAAATGACATATACTTGCCGCCCGCTACTATCTCTCCCGCCTTGTCAATAATATATATGGCGGGAAGGGAGCGGATTTTGTAATCGCGTATAATACGGCTGCCGCGTCCTTCAAGCACAGGGAAAGGGGCATCAAAACGCCTTAAATCCGAGAGAATACGTCCACGTGGATTGATTGGATTAATTGACAAAATCTCTACATGTTCCTTGTAAGCATCATAAATATCAAACAAATGAGGAAACTCCTCAAGACATTCTCGTCACTTTGATTTCCAGAAATGGACTATGACGATCTTCTTGTCAATGAAATCACTCAAGGTAACGAATTTCTTAGTGTTTACATTATGTAATTTAAAAGCAGGGGCAGTATCACCCACTTTCAATTGAGCACTGACAGGCACAATCGTAAAAAATACTCCGAGAAATAAGATTCCAATGGTTAGAATCTTTCTTGTTCGACATATCATATAATCCTCTGCTCATTAATTGGAGTTTAAAAGTTCATTCATTTTTGAATACATAATTGTAACACTGTCATACGCATTGTCCCGGCGCAGTTGAATCACACCCTCCTTATCTATGACAAACCATGATGGCGGGATACGCCCCCACTCATAGCCAACATTATACATTCCAAATAATGAAAAATTATCAACATAAACAATAGGAAATGTTAAATGATGAGTATTGACAAAATCCCGAAACACTGATTCCCTTTGCCCATATACAATACACATTACTCTTGCATGAATATTACTTTTAAACACGCTCCAAAGTAATTCTTCTACAGACGGTAACTCCGTCTCAAGACAAGAGCTTCAAGTATCCAATATAAAAAATAATAGAGTAACATTACCAGTATAATCGGAAGAACCAATATAGGTACTATCAAGAGTTAACGCTGAAAAATCAGGAGCAGTATATCCCTCAAATGGTCTTCTCGCCGGTCCGACATCAAGTAATGGTGCTACTTCAGTAACCTGATCAGATGCAACCAACAATTGAGGATAGAATTGTTCCACACCTGATAGGGTTGCCACAGAGAGTGCATGTGTCCCCGGAGTAATATCCTCCATAAGCACCGGATTGGCATATTGTTCAAGCGGTTCATCATCCAGAATAACATTGATCGAATCAATACGAATTTCATCCTGTGCGGAAATACGTATTGATCCTGGTATTATCTCAGGCATATTTGCAGGTGTTTTGCCACAATGCCAAATGAGAAATGCCGCTCCCGTAATAGAAAAAAATAATTTTAATTGCTGTCTCATAACATCCTCTAAAACGAATATACAAAACCTAATAAATATGTATTCATGACCACGCCCTGATTACTCTTATAATACCTGTACTTCAAATAACCAAGAAGCTCTGAATTAAGTTCCCGATTAAGCTGAAGGCTGGCAGCATGAGTCTTCAAGCCGTCAGGCACAACAATATCACTCTCACCCAAACTTATATTATTACTCTTATTATTGTAGTAACGATATTTAAACCGTAAAATAGTTGCCCAGTTAAGATACTGACCAATTTCAATAGAGGGTGCCATAGACTGAATACCAAGACTGTTATCATAGAAACGTAAATTCAAATGAACCGCGGTCTGAGTATGAAAAAACCTGCTTAACCAGAGGGAGACGGTATGCGAAGTAAATTCAATTGCTTCACCGTCAGCATCATAAAAAAGATACTCCAACATCATGGCAGTAGAAACCGTCAATACTTGACGCAGTTTGCAGCGAAGGTTCAATGAACCCAAGCTACCTCCAATATCAACAGCATCTTCGCCACGTGTATAATATTGGGCATCCGCCTGTAATGTAGTGGCAGCACTAAGATCCCAGCGCATACCAACGCCAGGTTGCCATGCCTTAAAACCTCTTTCGTCATAGATCATCTGCACTCCAACCAAGGCTGTCAATCCCGGTCTGATTGATGTGGTGACCTTTGCTTCGGTTAAATGACTATTGACATCTTCCCTGATATCTGAAAATTGATATTTGACGCCTATAGCTGTTTTTGCCCCTACAGTTCTTGTAAACTTGATTAATGAACGGCGTTCAGGAAAATTGGCCAGAAATGGCCTAAGCTGATAGTATTCCTGAAGTCCAAATCGAAATAAAATAGCTTCAGGATACTCATATTCGCCATAATCTGCGTACTGTAATTCAACCTTAACCTTATTCTTCATCTCAAAAGAATCGTCATACCCCTGGCTGAACAATGGCATTGACATAGAAATCACAACAATTAATACTACAATAAAACGCATTATAAATCCTTGTTTTCTTTTCCTGACTCAAATTTACAAATTCCTACCGGATAAGTCAAATTAAAAATGTGCCACTAACAACAATTTGGCACATTTTATTGTTCTATATTATTTTGAGCGAATAATACTTATTCAATTATCCGATATTTAGATAACAATCTTTTCCATCATCCATAGTATGCAACTGATCAACTACACCGACAATAACGGCAATATCTCCACAATCCTCAATGGATGCTATGAGTGTATCAGCCTCATCCTCCCTTACCGCAATTAACAGTCCACCCGAAGTTTGGGCTTCAGCCATCATATTAAACTGACTGTCGGTAACTGTATCGGCGCGCCGCAGATGAGGAGTGATCCATTCTTCACATTTACTTACCTGATAGGCGTTATAGTGCTCCATCAACGCAAAAGTATCAGGGAAACAGGGTATATTTGTTACAGAAAAATGAATGGTTACACAGCCATTCCGGGCAAGATTAAAAGCATGACCCAGCAAACCAAATCCGGTTACGTCTGTCATAGCACTTATATCAAAACCGACCACAGCCTCTGCCGCATATTTATTCAACCGTTCCATACTGGCAATAAAAAGCGAATTCTGTTTATCATTCAATCCATCGGCCTGGTGGGCATTGGCGTAGATACCTGTGCCTAAAGGCTTGGTCAGGATCAGTGTGTCACCAACACGTGGCTGACTATTAGTCATAATATGATCCGGATGCACGGTGCCTGTTACACTCATTCCATAAAGAAGATTATCCTGCTCCATGGTATGACCGCCTACAAGCGCAACCTCGGCCTCTGCAAGTTTTTCACTGCCTCCGATAAGCATCTCCTGAATTATTTCAGGTGGTATCTTACCTGCAGGATAGGCCAGAACATTCATTGCCGTGAGGGCTTTTCCACCCATGGCCCAAATATCAGAGAGACTGTTGGCTGCAGCAATCCGCCCAAAGGCCCGCGGATCATTGACAACAGGGAAGAAGAAATCCACAGTCTGCACCATGGCAAGATCTGGCGTCAACCGATAGACTCCGGCATCATCCATAGTCTCCAAACCCACAAGTAGATCAGGTGTATCATGCCTGGGCAGCTTCTGTATTATACCGGCCAGACTGGCCGGTTTCAATTTACCCGCTCAGCCTGCGCAAGCACCGTAATCCATAAGTCGGATCTGACGGCCGCTCTCTGCTCTTTCATTCTCCACTGAAGCCACATCCAGCTTGCTCTCCAGCCGGTCACAACATGTCTGATCACCACGTTTTTTATGATAAGCAATACAGGCTTTGCAATCACCATGACGTGAGCAATCAGCAGGGCATGGGCAATTTTTTGCAGTTACAAAAGACATTGAAAACCATTGTTATTTTTAGATGATTAGATAATATACACAGCATATGAATCCGGATCAATACAATTTAACCAAATAATTTAAATGTATACCAAAAATCCAACAGCGGCTTCACACTGAATAAGCTGCCACCCTCGCCGCCAAAAGGAATCAGTACTTTGGGCCGGATGTTCAACCCCTTTACCGGTTTCCAGATAAATCCCGGACTTAAGTAGTGACGTGATTTATGCGTACAGTCGATGGCATCACCGTCAGCATTTTGTTTCTTGAATACCTGATAATTGATATATGTGATGAAGCCAATGAACTTTGGAGAAAATTTTCTATCCATTTTAGCGACCATCTTCAGCTCGTCTCCGACGTTTATATCGGCATCGGTTTTACCGTTGAGCCAAAAGGCCGCGCGCAGATGGCCCCGCCATCCTTTATGCCAACGCGTCATAAAAATGCCGCCCAGGCCCAGATCCGTGGTTCCGTCACCCATGGCGATGTCCGCATCTTTATCACCGGTGGCAAAGCGTGTTGCGGCAACTACAGTAAAACCATATTTATCCTTTGCCCATGGGATGATGGCGTAACGGGCTTTCACATACATATCGCCGATGCCCCGGGCACTGCTCTCCACGCCGCTGTGCTCTTTTGATTTGAAATCGATAGGCACATGCATCATGAGTTCCAGACGATTGGTGACACCGACTGCGAACATGGTATTGCTGCCATTCCAATTGTAGATCTTGTCCTCAGGATAATCCTGCCATTTTTCTCCCGCCCAGTCATAAGAGCAATTGAAATCAGTAAGATAATTAGAGGCCTGAAGAATGGCCTGCCCCTGCTTCAACATGCCTGCACCGCGCCAGATCAGCTGGGCCTGAGCCGTTGAGCCCATGATAAAAATTGCGATAATCATCGAGGAAAAAAGTTTTCTATTCATTTGTTAAAGTCCTTTTGATTTCAGATTGCTCAATAATCCGTTCCAGGATGGCACGGATTTCCAGATGGAGATTTGTAAAATCTTTCGATTGTCGGTCTCTGGGTCTCGGCACCGGGACAGAGATTGTCTCTTCGATTAGGCCGGGGCGGTCCCGCAGGATCACGATACGATCGGCCAGAAAAACTGCCTCATCAATGGAATGCGTGACAAAGAGTATGGTCTGCCGGGTCCGCTGACGAATCTCCAGCAGTTCGGATTGAAGTCGGTGCCGCGTGCGGTCATCCAGCGCGCCGAAGGGCTCATCCATGAGCAGCAGCCGGGGTTCATAGGCCAGAGCCCGGGCCAGGGCCGTACGTTGCTGCATGCCGCCGGAGAGCTCATGGGGGTAGGCTTTTTCGAATGTTGACAGTCCTGTCAGTGCCAGATAGTGCCGCGCTGATGTCTCTCGTTCCGCCCTGGACGTTCCCTTCATCTCCTGGCCGAATGCCACATTCTCAAGCACGGTGCGCCAGGGAAAGAGCGAGTATTGCTGAAAGACCAGCGTGACGTCAGGACGGATGCCCGTCACCGGTTCTTGATTCAGTAAGATACTGCCTTGATCCGGCACTTCGAGACCCGCCACCAGCCGCAGCAGTGTGGTTTTTCCACAACCCGTAGGCCCCAGGAGACAGACCAGCTCGCCGGGAGAGACATCCAGAGAGATTCCCGAGAGCGCGTCAACTTTTTCACCGCGCGTATTCCAATACGTACGGCTGACATTTTGAATCTGCACTACGCTCTTCATCGTTCCCTCGCCTGCCAGAATGTGTATTTGTCCGAGACCATCTTGAGACCTGCACCCAGAGCCATGCCCACCACGCCAATCCAGACCATGCTAGCCAATAGCACGTCCATCTCCGCCAGTTCATAGCTGTACATAATGAGATATCCAATGCCCGCATCGCTGCCGGGCATCATCTCCGCAGCAATAATGACCATCCAGGCAATGCCCAGTCCCACGCGCAGTCCGGTGAGTATGGATGGCATGGCCGAGGGCAGAATCACGTGCCGAAACAGTTTTTTCCGGCCAGCGCCAAGGAGCATGGCCTGTTCGATATGCATGTTTTTTACAGACTGCACACCGTGCACTGTATTCAGAAAAACTGGGAAAAAGCCGCCGTAAAAGATGACAAACAGCATGCCCAACTGGATGTGCCCGAATATGGACGATGTGTAGTGAAAACCGAAAATATCAGCCACGGTGGTGGTTTTGAACACGGCCAGGGCAAAAGGGATCCAGGCAATGGGACAGAGCGGGCGCAGCATCTCCACAAAGGGGTTGACCATCTGGCGGATACGGCTGAACCTGCCAACCCATAATCCAAGGGGGATGCCCAGCAAAGCGGCCAGGAAAAATCCTACAATGACTCTCACAGCCGAGAAGCTGATATGCCGGATGAAACTGCCCGTTCCCATCAAGTCTGAAAAGGGATGAATCAATTGGCCGATCACCGCACCTACACGCGGTACCAATGCCGCATTATCTGCATTGATGGCCGACAGCTCCCAAATAATCAGAGCCACCGCAGGCAGAATCAAACCCATTGCCACTTTCCGCATCATCTAATATCTCTTTTCTATACCGTTTTTATCTAATTCAGCAGCCGCTTCCTCAAGCAGGACGAAATCGTAGAGCAGTGTATCTATGGAAGACGCATCCTGATCTTTCAGCCGGTCTTTCAACTTGCCCGCCTTATTCATCTCACCAACCCAGACCATCATCTTCTCTTTCCAATAGGCCGAGGGCACAGTGCTGAACCCCGAGGTGGGCAGCGATGCGGCTTCCACGGCCTCTGAGGTGCCAATCCATTTCGAGGCGTCCCTGACCGCCAGGTCCATGTCTTCATTAATATAGTTGGTGGCCAGAATTACCAGTTTCAAAAACTCCCTGACGATCTCCGGTTTCTCCTGCATCACCTCATCGGTTCCGGCCACACAGCAGCAGGGATGGTCTTTCCAAATGCCTGGCGGCATCATGTCCAGATCGGCGATGATTTTACCCGCGCCCTTTTCCTCGGCAATAGCGCACCAGGGATTGTTGGACACATAACCATCGACGAGATTATTCAGCAGACCAGGCACCAGATTCTTCTCACCCTTCATGTGTACCATGAGGATGTCAACGTTCCTGTTCGATGGATCACTGGTATGCGAAAGCCCCATCTCATCCAGCGCGGTCTCGAAAATGATCTTGGCCACGGCCACAGGGTTCTTGAAACCGATGCGCACAGGCTTGCGTTCCTTCTTCACCCAGGCAACGAACGTATCCCAGTCACTTACGGGATTATCTGGTTTCACCACCAGCATGTCGCCCTTGTTATGCAGCGGCGAGATGATTTTCATGGGTGAGCCCTTATCCGTGAAATAGGCCACAGCCGCCACGCCACCGAACCCGATCTCAAAGTGTCCCTGGCTCATCATGGTGGGCATCTTGGATCCGCCGCCCGCCACAAAGAGCTCTACATCGGCCAGCTTATTCCTGCCGCGCATAAGCGCATAATGTTTTTTATATGTCACTTCTTTCAGATAGACACCGCCGTCAGCCTTGGTCTTTTCCGTTTCCAGAGCCGCCACGTACAATGCCGACTGATGATCATGCCCCACAAAACCAACTTTTAGCACAGGCACTTCCCTCTGTGCACAACCGGACAACACAAGCAAAGCAAGTAAAATAAATACGCTTTTCCTCATACAATTCCTCCATAATTAATAAATTATAAAAACGCTAAAGTACGTTTTTATTTAATTCAGGATCGTATGAAAAATTGAGATTGATTGGTATCACTCTTCACACGACCAGACTCCTACCGGAGCGGCCGCGCAATAAAAAGGCAGGTCTATCCGGCAGGTATAAAACGTGCACCGCACCCGGCGGTGTCACAGTTTTTTTGTCAATGTCTGTAAATCATTTACATCCTTAATATTACTTAAATTCAGATAGTAAAAAACTAACCAATACACAGAAAGAGCGGATTTTATATAGATGATCACCGATAGAACTTAATAATTATTTTCATCTTTATGCAAGTCTATTTTTCCCTTCTACACAATCCCATCCGTTTCAATACCGTATATTATGCTAATCTTCCTGAACGCTCCCGCGCAAACAACGCTGCTCCCAGTGCACCTGTCAGTTGAGGATGATCCGAAACCTGAACAGGATGTTTCAAAGCAACCGAGAGCGCCTCATCCATTCCCTTTATTCGCGCCACACCTCCTGTAAAGATCACCGGTTCCTGCACAGAACGTCCACCCATTGCCGCAATTCGTGTGGCAATCGCATCCTGTACACCTGCAACTATATTTTCGGGACGTTCTCCACTAGCCAATAGTCCGATAATTTCCGTTTCTGCAAAAACTACACACATTGAACTAATGATAGCCGGATTATCCGCATCCACGACGCAGAGTCCGACATCCGTGACAGGCATATTCATACGCTCAGCCACAACCTCAAGAAAGCGCCCTGTACCGGCAGCACAGCGATCATTCATTACAAAATCACGAACACGCCCCTCAACCTCCAAACGGATGAGCTTGCTGTCCTGACCTCCTATATCCACAATGGTCTTGGCATAAGGATTTAAATGGCTGACTCCGCGTGCATGACATGTGATCTCTGTAATTGTTGTATCCGCAAATTCCAGTGCATCACGACCATAACCCGATGCGACAATATATTTTAATTCAGTCCGCACAATATTTGATTCAGCTATAACATCTTCCAGCAGTGTCTCTGCAAGCAGGGTCTGATTCACACCTTGGTCACAAACACCTGAAGCTACAATTTTACAAAATTGATCTATAATAACAATTTTAATGGCACGTGAACCTGCGTCCACTCCTGCAAACAACATCTATTTTCTCCGGGATTTAATTGTTTCTACTAATGCCTCGATTCGTGTTTTTAAAGATGACCGTAATGCATCACACACCGGCGGTACTTCAATTTCAATAACGGGAAGTCCCAGCGACTCCTCTATATTTTCACGGATCACCTCACTCTCAAGGGCACAGTGGCTGGCTCCGGGAATTTTTGAAATTATCAATCCTTCAGCACCGAATAATTGCATATCAAAAGTAATTCGCTCAGCCCGCTGCCGTGCCGAACCAATCATGGGATCTGCCAGGGCTGTACGAGCCAATGCTTCCATGGGCGGTAGATCTTCAGGTATAAGATCAAGAGCATGACTGAAGAGATACTCAGTACCGCAAATACGTCCACCACAGGTCTCAAGAAGATTCATAGCTGTCAGATCTGCCACGGGATTTACCCAGAAAATCCGGGCATCATCAATATGTCCATGCCCCAAACCCAGATCAACACGACTTTTAGCCAGATCATACAAATCCTGTAGTACCACCAATGACTCGGCTTGGTCGGAACAATAATGTATTGCCAGCATCTCAGCAATAAGTAGTTCCAGTGCGGGAAGAGGTGCCATAGGTGCCGTGAAAGAAATAAAGCGCAATTTTTGTAATATGCAGCGAACACCATTAGCTACAGAAATACCTTTTAATAAATCTTCATCTGACAATAAATGACCGACTTGGCGTTCCAATGCTTGTTTGATACGTACAAGTTCAGTCTGAATAAAATCTACCTGAGCGACAGGAGCCGCAAATCCACCCGGTAAAATAACAGAATCCTCTCCCTTGTCAGCCTGACGACGATGTACTGCCTCCCACCAGAGTATGGGATATCCCAATCCCTGAAGACGCTGAGCTATGGCAGAAAAATCATCACATGTTGCGCCTACACTACATATTAAAAGATCAGGTATGGGAAAATGTGCTTCTGAAACAAACGCACCTAACATGGCGCGTACCGGACAGAAAGACTCATCAATGCCCATTCTGTCTGCAATTGAAAGCAGTCCTGCAGACAGTTCCATCACACATGGTATCCACCAGGCACCGTCGGGATAAAAAGCAGTGACATTGGGCAGTGCATAGGCCATCACCGGTATAGTACCAAGATCTTTCATGGCCCCCACTAATGTATGGCCATCGGCCCTGGCAGCTGCCAGACGAGCCTCCTCTGTGAGTAAAAAATTCCAGAGACGCAAAGACGCTGCTGAATTATCAAATAGTAGTTGATTCAGACGATAATCACCACCATCCAGGTGACGACTGAGTCTGCCGCCATAACCGGCCTCTACCAAATCACGAGCCATCAAGTCATCATAGCGGGCATCCCAATCGTGAATACTCAACAGCAACGGCGTATCTATCACAATGCCTCCATGAATGCTTCAATACGCGTACGGTTTCTGGCTGTGGCTGATTCACCATCCAGATCAATATCCAAAAGAGGAATATCCAGCCATTCCCTCAGCCGCATAACCTCAGCATGCCAGAGATCGCACCATACATTACGTAACAGGATAATACCACGCATATGACGTTGTGCCAGTTGATTCTTAATCCAGATAAATAAAGAATCATTAGGTCTTCTTGCTACATCAGGAATGGACCAATATGCCTCAACAAGCTCCATGAAGGGATCAATGTGGATTCGTTGACGATGAAAAGCACGAGGCATTGTCCGCTCTCCACCTTCAGTACCATCCAGTACAATTTCACCTCCGGCCTCTTCAATGAGATCAAGTATTCCCAAATCTTCAATAGACATGGGCCCACCCAATATGGCCACCGGTATTAACTTCTTGGATTTTGTTGCATCTTCACATAGATCCAACAAACCTCCGGCCTGGAATGATCTGAGGAATCGACTGAAGGCGACGCCACTCATGTCAGATCGATGGTTAAATAGATTATCCCGTTTTTGCTGATAGTCAATCATGACCTCAATCAAATGCGCCTCATCCGGGAGAGCGCCACCCAAGTTGATGAGAAATCTGCTCAGCCTTTTCAGCTCTTCATGATAATACCGAACAGCGCCAACAGAGTTCATTGTCTTGGGAACGTGCATTAAAAATAGTGACGATAATGACGCGGCGGACGGACTATTTATACACTCTACACCACGCCGCATTTGGTCACACAGCGTGGTTACTACAACTCCTGCCGCATCAAACTGTGAGGCCTGTTCCAGAAAACGATGCATATAGTGACAAATACCAGCGGTTTCACGTTGCAGACACTCTGTACCGGAATACGGAACCAGACGGACAGGTCTAAAACCGTGAGCGGCTATCCATTCAGGTGGTACATAGGAACAACTGTAAACAATAGAACGCATCAGTTGCAACACCCGTTATTTTGCCCAGTACATGACGATGAGTGACGGCTCTTTACCGTCTCAAAAAGTGCCTCTATACGCATAGCTATTCTGGCAGAATCAGATGGTGAATAATCGGTTTCAATACGCAGATAGGGCAGATTTCGTTCATCTTCAACCATCTTCTTTACAAGTCGGCTCTCTACATCATAGGTGATGCATGCCATCCAGGTTATTTCTATCACACAATCAGCTTTATAATCAATAGCCAATTGCTTAATCAAATCCATGCGAGCGGTATTAGATGTCATCACCGAACATGGTAGATGAAAGTATTTTTCAGCCATGGCCCGTAATGGATCAGGTGAAGCTACATCGATATCTTCCATAATCGGTTTAAGACCGGTACAATTCTCCTGGGCAACTACAAGTCCACCACTCTCCTCTATAATACGCAACACTCGTTCCGCACCATGTGGCAGCGGAACACCTGTAAGAAGAACACGAACTCTAGCCGAGACTTCAGGAGTGATCTGTCGGCCGGTTATTGTTTCCAGAATTTCACGATATTTAGACAAATCATCAGGTATACCCGAGACGACACTCTTGAGGTCCAGCAGTTCCAGGCCGGATAGGGGCGGAGTACAATCCTTCATAAGGCTGGCCAATTCACGCCTTAGCCGTCGTTCCTCATTCATTGTGGTTATAGAGTCGCGTAACGCATCATCAGAGATAATAGTATCGAACTGCGCTTCCATTACAACTTTCAGTTTTTCCAGTTCTTTCACCCAATGCTCAAATGCATCGGCATCATCAGGTTTTTGCGGCAATTCCAGGACATGCATGGGATGAATTTCAGCCATCATTTCATACATTTTCTTCTTACCGTCACAAGTGGTCTCCGCCACAACCAAATCCATCAGTTCCAAAAAGGGATTGGCATTCTCAAGACTGTAGCCATATGTGGATTTGATTAACGGGCAGAGGTTGGCTGGCAGATGTTCTTCAGCCGAGGCAATAGTCTCTGCCGATCCACCACAAAGGCATACAGGTACACCACCGGCAGCCATTATAAGTTCACGAGGTGTATATTCGCAGAGAATGCCCACTACTTTCTTGCCGGCAGCCTTCTGTTTTTTAACATAGGCCAGTGCATTGGGAATCATCTGATCAAACCACGCCAGGGCTTCAGGCTTATCCGCCCCCTCCACTGTTTCAGAACAACATGATGGAGTTTGAGGCGAGCAGGGATTAGTATTTTTAATCTCTGCATCGGGATTGCTGCAACATTTGCTCATAAATCAACCTCTGAATTACTTGGAATCAACAAAGCAGATTCTTAATACGCTATCATCCCTGTTCCATTATTAAGATTTCTTAATAATATTACAAACTATGTATACATCTATTTTTTCTTAGCGATAAAACGGCCCTGGGCAATCTTACTGTTATGGGCCAGGCCCTGCATAAATACCATTTCCCCGCCCATTGCCTGCATCAGCTCCATATTAAAACCGATGATCTTTAAGGCGTCATAAGTCAACTGCATATTGAGCATATTTAGATAGAGGTCCACATGGGGTGCAAATTGCTTGGTATCCTCAGCCGCCACAATCTCAAAACCATTCTCTTCCAGCAATGTAGAATAGTCTTCAATAGAAAGCACATTGGGAAATTTCATGAAGGTCATAAAACGGGTAGCTTCTTCCTGAGAAAGACCGGCAGGGCCTTCTACCCAGTCAGTGAAGGCGATAGTGCCACCGGTTTTAATCAAACGGGATGCCTCGACAATAAGTTTTGCCTTATCTTCAACATAACACCACGCATCCTCACCCC
>JAGLOF010000090.1 GCA_023139105.1 bacterium | reverse complement strand
ACTTCACCCGGTATGGTTCATATATATGAACCTGTCAATGATGGATTCAGCTTCGCTGGGCCTGTTCCTGCCACAAGCATGCAGGGATGACAATAATTTTAAAAATCTGTCTCTCCTGAACGCTTTTGTCAGGAGTCTACAATTGACAGTTATGTAAAATATACTTCACCCGGTATGGTTCATATATGTGAACCTGTCAATGATGGATTCAGCTTCGCTGGGCCTGTTCCTGCCACAAGCATGCAGGCTGAGTCCCGGTTCTGTACGGGAGATGACAATAATTTTAAAATCTATCTCTCCTGAACGCTTCATGCCGACCGGAGGTCAATGCTCTTGCTCTACTCCAAGGCCTCTTTCATCAATCGCCTGCATTTTTCAAGACCGAAAAATACAGCCGTTGCACCTAGATCAGGCCCATGCTCCTGCCCTGTAAGCGCAACACGTACTGGCATCCAAAGTCCCTTTCCCTTGACTCCCGAGATCTTTTGAACCGCCTTCATTGTGGCCTTGAAATCTTCTACCTGCCATTCTGCAAGCGATCCAGTCTCATCCAAAAAAGTCTGAAATACGATCCTGGCAGATTCAGCCTTAATCACAGCTGCCGCTTCATCATTTTCCGGCACTGCATGTTCCTGAAACAGAACAGACACTTTATCGCCTATCTCTGCCAGACGTTCCACCTTCTCCCGGAACAGAGGTACTATGATCTTGATCTGCTCATCACTTAAATTCAGATCAGCCCGGATAAGAAAAGGTCTTATGGCCCCGGCAAAATCTTCAGGCGACAGATTACGTATATACTGACCGTTCATCCAGAGCAGCTTTTCCGTATCAAATACAGCAGCTGATTTTGAGACCCGGGCAAAATCAAATTCTTTTATAAGCTGTTCTCTGTCAAGCAGCTCATCGCCACTTGCCGATGACCAGGAGAGCAAAGAAAGAAAATTCACCAGTGCATGCGAAAGAAAACCATCTTCTTTATATTGAGAAACAGAAGTAGCACCGTGACGTTTTGAAAGTCGTTGTTTATCCGGCCCCAGAATCATCGGCGTATGTGCAAATACCGGTACATCCCAATCCATGGCCTGATAGATAAGTACCTGGCGGGGCGTGTTGGATACATGGTCATCACCACGGATTACATGGGTGATAGCCATGTCATGATCATCTATAACACAGCAGAAATTGTACATTGGCATTCCATTCTGGCGCATGAGTACAAAATCACCCAGTGTATCACCGGGAAAGCTGACTTTTTTTCGGATGAGATCTTTAAATGCCACAGATTCCACATCCACCTTGAAACGAACTACCGGTTCACGGCCCTGTGATTCAAGGCTCATGCGATCAGCATCTGTCAAATGGCGGCAGCGACCGTCATACTGCACATTCTCTCCGGCTTCACGCCTTCTGGTGCGAGCGTCCTCAAGTTCCTCAGCCGTACAATAACAATGATAGGCTTTCCCGGATTCAAGCAGTGACTGAGCAACCTGATTATATCGACCTCGGCGTTCAGATTGCCTGTATGGACCATAGTCTCCACCGACTTCGGTACCTTCGTCCCAATCAAGGCCCAGCCAACGCAGATCATTTAATATAGCTGCTTCAGACTCCTTGCTGGAACGTTCCAGATCCGTATCTTCAATACGCAGGATAAACTTACCGCCGCTATGGCGGGAAAACAGCCAGTTCATGATTGCAGTACGTGCATTACCAATATGCAAAAGCCCCGTGGGACTTGGGGCGAATCTTGTTCTAACTTCTTTCATAATAGCCTATTCCCCTCTTTTATTTCTAAAATATTTTATTATAAACACCAATAAGACAACGCTAACAACACCAGCGGCAATTTTCTGATAATGTCCTAAAATAATTTCCCAGTACTCTCCCAGCCAGAGACCGAGTATCATTAAAAGAGCATTCCATAAAAGACAGCTGAGCAGAGCCAGTAAAAATACCTTTTTTCGATCCATCTGTGCAATACCCGCTGCCAGGGAAACAACGGCCCTGAATCCGGAAAAAAACCGATTAGCGGCGATAAGCCCATAACCCCAGCGATCAAACCAAGCGTGCACCTGATCTAAATGATCAGGAGAGAACAGTCTTCCACCGTGCAGCTCTACCAGCCTGCGTCCCCAGCGTTCACCAGCCATAAAAACCAACATGAATCCTGTAATAGATCCGGCGGTTACAACTGCATAAGCCGGCCACCACGCCAATTGACCACGGCCAACAAGAAACGCACCAAGAACTACAACAGTATCACCCGGCATGGGTGGACACAAATTTTCTCCCAGAGATGCCACGAAAAGAAAGCCGTAACCCCAGCCGCTGTTTAAAGAAAAGAAAAAATCCTTCAGAGCTTCCATATATTACTTAACAGCCTCCAGCAGAGCTACTACCTGACAGGAGATTGCCTCTTTTCTGCCTTCAGCACCGAAACCTTCATTTGTAGTGGCCTTCACAGAGACATTGTTAATATCCAGATGCATGGCATCGGCCAGCCCCTGTCTCATGGCTTCATTGTAAGAAGACAGCCTTGGGCTTTCTGCAACAATGGTTGCATCTACATTGACTACAGTAAAGCCGGCATCATGTACAAGCCAGATTACCTTACTCAGCAATTTAAGGCTGTCTGCTCCACTGAATGCTGCATCAGAGTCGGGAAAATGACGCCCTATATCACCCAGCGCAGCTGCTCCCAAAAGTGCATCTGCCACAGCATGGGCCAACACATCAGCATCGGAGTGTCCCAGCAGCCCCTTCTCAAAAGGTATGTCCACGCCTCCCAAAATCAAAGGACGCCCTTCTACAAGAGCATGAATATCATATCCCAGTCCAACACGCATTATCTGTCCTCCAAAATCCAATGGGCAATCTGCATATCCAGGGGAGCGGTAATCTTTATATTATTGATATCACCCTCAACATGCCTGACTTTATGGCCTGCACGTTCTACAAGAGATGCGTCATCTGTCCCTTGAAATCCTCCGGCAGCTGCATTATGGTATGCTTCTTTGAGTAAATCAGATTTAAACACTTGAGGGGTTTGAATATGTACCAATTTTGAACGATCAAGTGTTTCACCGATCCATTGGCCATCAGTAGTTTTTATGGTATCTACTACCGGAATACAGGGTACGGCTGCACCATATTCTCTGGCAGCAGTAATCATTTTTTCTATTAAATCAACAGATATCAGTGAACGAACCCCATCATGTACTCCGATAATCTCTGTTAAAGCAGGCACAGCTGCCAGGCCGTTGGATACAGAATCCTGACGTTCTGCGCCACCGGGCACAACACTTATAACCTTGCGAAACCCTGTTTTTGAGATAAGATCCTGCACAGGCAGCACATCAGGCTCCGGCACTACGACGATTACAGCATCAACTGACGGTGCCGCCTCAAAGGCCTCCAGAGGATGAAAAAACAGAGGTTTTCCTGCCAGTCCCAAAAATTGTTTTGGCATACCGGCACCCATACGCTTGCCAATACCGGCAGAAGGAAGAATAAAAACAGTCTTTAAAGTATTCATAGAGTACAAGTCCTCAAATAAAAAACAAAAAATAAAAAACAAATTACAAATTACAAATAACAAATAACAAATAACAAAAAGCAAAAAGCAAAAGACAAAAACTAAATTACAAAAACACCAGAACCAGAGACCATCACTTGATTCCTATTCCGTGTATTCCGTGTGTTCCGTGGTGAAATGATCTTTCTTATAAAAAACCTATTCCTGCGCCCGGATTATAAGCATGGCATCGCCATAGGAAAAAAATCTATAACTTTCAGCTACAGCTTCATTGTAGGCCCTTAAAATTAAGTCTTTGCCTCCAAAAGCACTGACCAGTAAAATCAAAGTAGAACCAGGTTGATGAAAATTTGTAACAAGAGCATCTACTATCTTAAACTTATGCGCAGGATAAATAAATATATCCGTCCATCCGGATTCTGCCTTCATATGCCCATCTGCACTCACTGCTGTTTCCAGCACCCTGACAGCTGTAGTACCCACGGCTATTACGCGATTACCTCTGTCAATAGCAGCATTGATCTTAGCTGCAGCGTTCTCAGAGACTTCATAATACTCCGAATCCATATTGTGCTGTGTTATATCTTCCACAGTAACAGGGCGAAAAGTACCCAAGCCTACATGCAGCAAGACAGGTACAATATCTACTCCCTTTTCACGGATTTTCTCAACTATTTTATCATCAAAATGCAAGTTGGCAGTAGGTGCTGCAACTGCACCGCGTTTATCTGCAAAGATAGATTGATAACGTTCCGTGTCTTCCGGTTCTGCCTGTCGTTTAATGTAAGGGGGCAACGGCACAGAGCCGATATCATCGATTATCTGATTGAAGTCGCCCTCATAGGTGAAACGGAAGATCCTGCCGCCACTATCCAGTGTATCCAGTACTTCAGCAGTCAAATGCTGACCAATCCGGAAAAGATTGTGCAGCTGTGCCTTTCGTGCAGGTTTGACAAGTGTCTCCCAGACATCGGGTTCAAGTTCACGAAGAAGAAAAATTTCCACAGTAGCTTTTGTCTCTTCTTTAATGGCAGTCAGCCTGGCAGGAAAGACCTTTGTCTCATTGACAACAAGTACATCACCTTCATCAAGATAATCTAACAGATCAGAAAATTGGCGATGGAAGATTTCATCTGAATTGGCATCTACTACAAGTAAGCGGGAATCTCCACGCTTCTCAGGAGGATGCTGTGCAATAAATCCTTCAGGCACATCATAATGAAAATCAGACAACTTCATGGAGCTCCTCAAAGCCGGGGGAATTGACAGTGAATAACGCTAAGATCATAAAAAGGACAAGTATTTTTTTAACCCTTGAATACACTGAAACACACTGAAAAAGAGAAAAATCAGTACCTGATACTTTTTCTACCCCTCTAAAGATCGATCAGACGTCAAACAAAGTGTCATGGCCGGCGGATGATGGCGTTAGCCCCAACAATGAATACACCGCCGGAGTAACCTGTCTTCCTCTGGGTGTACGTTTTAAAAAACCTTCCTGAATCAGGTAAGGTTCATATATTTCTTCAATTGTGCCAGCGTCTTCACCCACGGCAACAGCAATTGTATTAAGTCCAACTGGTCCGCCACCAAATTTTTCAACTATTGTAGACAGTATGCGTTTGTCCATCTCATCCATGCCGCGGGAATCCACATCCAAACGCTCAAGGCTTGATGCTGCAATGGCTTTAGTTATAATGCCATCACCCTCAACCTGAGCAAAGTCACGAATCCGGCGCAGCAGCCGGTTGGCCACGCGCGGCGTACCACGGGAGCGTCGTGCAATCTCTATCATACCTTGCTGATCACTCTCAACATTCAATAAATGTGTTGAACGCATCACTATGCGAGTCAAGTCTTCGGGATTATAATAATTCAATCTGTTCACAACGCCAAAGCGGGCACGCAGCGGTGCTGTAAGAAGGCCGGCCCGCGTCGTAGCACCAACCAAGGTAAATGGCGGTAATGTCAATGTCACTGAACGTGCATGGGGCCCGCGGTCAATGACTATATCCAATCTAAAATCTTCCATGGCAGAGTATAGATACTCTTCAACAACAGTGGAAAGACGATGAATTTCATCGATAAACAGTACATCTTTTGGCTGAAGATTAGTCAGAATACCAGCCAGATCACCCGGACGTTCCAAAGCCGGCCCTGAAGTCATCCTTATTTCAGAACCCAGCTCATTAGCCACAATATGAGCTAAAGTGGTTTTGCCCAGTCCCGGAGGGCCATAAAAAAGCACATGATCCAGTGCTTCATCACGGCCTTTTGCAGCCTGAATAAAGACTTTGAGATTGGCCGTCATCTTACGCTGACCCACAAAATCTTCAAGCACTTTCGGCCTTAAAGTCCTGTCCAGCTCATCGCCTTCAAGAACAATCGGGGAGGTTAATCTGAAATCCTGATCCATATTAAAATCCGAATGATTTTTTATCTATGCAGTGACTGTATCAAAAGGCCCGTTTTATCCACTTGTCATCCCCGAACTCTTCATGCCGACCAGAGGTCAATGTTTCTATCGGGAAAAAGTACAGAAACACTATTTATACCACCCCTCGGGTCAATAAAAATTATTCCAGACCGATTACATCTAACCCCGGCTCAGTGCTTGCCGTATCACCTCTTCAAGCGAAGCATATGGTGCGGCCTGAAGCACCTTGTAAATACGATCATCAGCCTGCTTCTGTGAGATACCTAAAGAAATCAAGGCCAGTGCGGCTTCATCAGCAACAGAACCACCAACAATTGGCGACAAGGGCACTTCACCTAAATCTATCTTACCTACTTTATCCTTTAATTCCAGGACAAGACGTTCAGCCGTCTTCTTACCGACACCCGGTGCTTTTATAAGCCGCGCTATATCCTGCCTCAATACAGCATCACAAAACTCTTCAGGCATCAATCCTGAGAGTATTCCCAAAGCTGATTTAGGCCCGACACCGGAAACAGAAATCAGTATCTCAAAGAGCTGCCGTTCTACTGTGGAAGCAAAACCATATAGCAGCATGGCATCTTCTCTATGATGCAGATGTGTATAGACTTTCACCTCCTCGCCAACGGCTCCAAGAGCCTCGGAACTGGAGAGTGAGATCAGCAGATAAAAGCCCACACCGGAATTATCAATGATAAGGTGTGTAGGGCCTTTTTCTATCACCATTCCCTTGAGATAGCTAATCATACCTTAACTTTCAGCTAAAATGACTTCCGCATGCCATGGCAAAGTGCCGCAGCCAGACCATCTGCAGCATCTTCTTCCAGAGAGGATTGCGGAACACGTAAAAGTTGTGAAACCATAAACTGAACCTGCTGCTTTGATGCAGCACCATTACCCAGAACAGCTTGTTTTATTGAACGGGGTGCATATTCAAACACATCAATTTTCTGCTGTGCCACAGCCAGCATGATTACGCCCCGGGCATGACCGAGGCGTAGTGTAGTCTTAGCATTTTGTGTGACATATGTCTCTTCAATTGAGGCAGCATCCGGCTCAAAGTGTTTCAAAAGAGTAGAAATTTCATCATAGATAAGACAAAGTTTTTCAGAGAAATGAAGTTTGACAGGGACTTTAATAACACCATAATCTACAGCCCTGCCACGTCCGGCATTAACTTCCAGAACGCCATACCCGACTTTACGAGTACCCGGATCAATGCCTATAATACGCATCAGTCCAATCCGATCAGCTTATTCATCATCCATATCAAAATTGGCGTAAACCTGCTGTACATCCTCAATATCATCCAGCAAGTCCATTACTCTGATGATAACATCAGCCTGTTTGCCCTCTACTTTTATTGTATTTTGAGGGATCTTTGTCAATTCAGATGATAACATTTCAATGCCGGAGCTTTCTACTGCACTCTTTACAGCATCAAAAACATCGGGCATAGTAATAACTTCAAATACATCACCCTCCTGACTAAAATCATCGGCACCGGCCTCCAGTACCAGATCCATCAAGGTCTCCTCATTGGCAGCATCCACGGAGACAGCAATAAGTCCCCTTGACTCAAACATCCATGCAACACAACCTGTCTCGCCCAGGTTACCGCCAAACTTGGTCAGTGCATGACGCACCTCTGCAGTTGTTCTGTTTGTGTTGTCTGTCAGAGTATCGATCATTATTGCCACACCACCGGGGCCGTAGCCTTCATATGATTTTTCTTCATACACTACACCAGGAAGCTCACCGGTACCCTTTTTAATTGCTTTCTCAATATTAGATAGAGGCATATTGGCTGCCTTGGCAGCCACCAAAGCCGTTCTAAGACGGGGGTTTGAACCTTCATCACCACCACCGTTCCGGGCTGCTGTTGTAATTTCTCTAATTAACTTTGTAAACACCTTGCCACGAGCGGCATCAAGTTTCCCTTTTTTACGTTTTATCGTGCTCCACTTGGAGTGACCGGACATGAGTCCTCCTAATTTTTGGACTATTTAAAAAAGTAATTATTTATTATTATTTTTTCAAGCTCAAAAGACATCTTCAATAAAAGTAAAAGCGATATCCTCATTCTAAAGACATCGCTTTTTTTTATAAGGTCCTCTGCATATCAAGGCGCGTTATTTGTAATTTTTCTGTTTACCATGCAGCGCACAACCCAGGCACCTGTATAGTGATGCCTGTTGGCAGCAATCCGGCGAAGCTTATCCGCTTCATGACGTGTCAGACAATCACCCACACGAATTTTATAGTTGGGTGACAAAAATTCAACATAGACCGGCGCATCAAATTTAAACATCGCCTTTTGATGCTCTTCGTCAATTGCAGCCTTATTCTTCCCTATCATAATCTGTATACGATAGCCCATTACCTGTGCCGCAGTCTCAGAGTTGATGTTTCCGGCTTGAATCCCGGAGACAGGTTCGGCATTCGCTACGGGATTTTTATCTAAGACAGGTGTGACCGTGACTTCATCTCCAGCCAGCATCTTCGGATCAAAGTCCTCTACATAACGTGGAGAATCATCTTTGTCTGAATCAGACTGTCCCTGCCAGCCCAGCTTACTGGATGCGCAACCGCTGAATAATACGAATATCAGTACTGAGACGTATACCGAAATGTTCTTAATCATAATCTGATACCTTTTATTAAAATCACTCTCATTAATATACAACTTCACCTGAGAGCCGGCAAGGTCTTTTTATACAGCAGCCTCCTCTATGAAGGAGGCCGCTTCTGTATCACCACATAATTTAAAAAACAATCAACTTTTTTATCAAAACCTACCGGAAATGCTTCCTTATTTCACCAGCATCATTTTCTTAACAGACACATAATCACCGGCAATTATACGAATCAGATAAAGGCCGCTTGGCACAGTCAGTCCATTTCTGCCTTTAGCATCCCATACAAGATGTTTATATCCCGCTGTCATATGGTTGTCAATCAACCTGACTATTTCACGTCCCAACATATTATAGACAATGAGCTTGACATCTGTTGCTTCCGGCAGGTCAAATTGGATATTAGTTGTCGGATTGAACGGATTGGGATAATTTTGATGTAATGCATATTTTTTGGGTAGCAATTCTGCTATTTCACCGGGTATAGCCTTACCAAGACCTGTCTTTGAGATACGCACCCAATCACTATAGAAAGCACGACTATGAACCAGTTTTAATTCATGCACTCCTCCTTGCACAGTAATATTCTCACTGGCTTCTCCATTGGTTAAAGTGATTGAATTTGCCAATACGCCATCAATATACAACTTGATATTTGTAGGAGTAACCCAATTTGTACTGCGCCCTCCAATTGTAATCTGATAAATATCCGTAGCCGGGAAATTTATATATTCAGTTGCATAGCTGCCATATGACGGAAAATGCCAATAACCACCAATTTTAGAACCCTCGCTCTTGTAGGTTAGATATTCCGATTGTAACTGTAATTGTGTTTCAAAGCCAATTCCCAATATTGTTGAGATATTCAAATTATCAGCATTCATCCTGCCACTTATTGATTGAATTTTTACTTCATGTGTACCTGCAGTGACATTAAAAACGGAAATGTAATTATCGCTTGATAATACAGCCAATGTACACTGTGGTACATCATCTATGAGCAGTGCTATCTGGGCAGTGCCATAAGGGCCAAATCCTCTTAAATTAAATTTATAGAGACTTGTACCGGTAAAGTTTACTGTTTCCGCTAAATAACCACCCGAAGGTATTTGCCATAGACCATCTCCACCTGTTCCACCTGACTTTACAGGCATATCCTCACACTCCAGTTGCAAATCGATTGGGATAATACCGTTAAAAATGGCAAAGGGCCCAATACTATCTGCTGGCATACCTGTATTGGCGGCAACTACGCGTACATAACAGCTGTCAATAGTTGTATCCGGAACAGCCCAATCAAAAGTACCGTCATCTGTTTCATTTGTGGCAATGGATGTCCAGGCACTACCATTTTTCTTGAAGGCCAGATCAACAACGTCATCCATAAAATCACTCTGCCATCTAATTTGTACTGCTGAATTTGCCAATATAGTATCACCGGCTGCAGGATAAATTATATTCAATACCGGTTCCACATCAACACGTTTAAGGCTGAACCAATCTATGTAGAGATTCCGGTCATGAGGAGTTGCCTGTAAAGGATTTGAATGGCCAACCGAGAGTAAATGCAACCCTGCATTCAGATACACTGTCTTGTTAAAAATATTTGTACTCCAACTATTAAAAGCCAGGGTATCCATTACAACATCATCTAATGCAATATAACAAGTCGCCCAGACACCTTCTGCCTTAATACCCCGGCCTCTGCATGCAAAGTCATAATAACCATCCACCGGAATATCAAGATAGTCACCAACATAGGCATCACTATAAAGACACCAATGAGTGCCATCCTGGGTACCTCCGGTCTTGATTGGCATGTTTTCAGCTTGATATACACACTCCAGTTCTGGCGATCCTACACTGATAATCAATGTATCCTGGCATGAAACACTTGCAGAATCAATAGTAGTTAGTGAAACCTTATGATTTCCATATTCTGTAAAAGTATGGTATACTATGCGACCTGTTGTATCAACAGCTACTGTATCGGTTAAACAAAAATCCCAGTTCCAGGTTTCAACTCCGGTGGGCGTATAACTATTAGAACCGTCAAAACGAATAGTTAAAGGCGGCGGACCTTGTTTGCAATCAACAGTAATTTCAGCTTTTGTATAAGGATAGTAGATATCTTTTTCATAAACAACTTCCAACCGCGGCCTGAAATCAGGGTCTGCTTCTTCAGAAGAGAAAAACTGAAACCAATGGTCTTCATCCCTATAGTCATCACCAAGTTCAATAAGAATACCATGATTGCTAGCAGGATTACATAACCAGTCCTGTACCATCTCACAAATATTTTCACCGGCCCATTCATACCAGCCAGTTTGGAATTCCGTACTAAAACTATGCGTGACATTCTCTTTGCTATAATTATCATTATGTGCACAGCCATTCCAATATTCCATATCTGTCCAACCACGGCTCCAGCAGGAACTACCCTCCTCCCAGCCTTTAAGTACACGGTAGAGATCAAGAGATTCCCAGTTACCGTTTTCATAATCATAGAGACGTAACATAACAGAAGCATCCGTAACCTTATCCCGAGCAGTTAGTCCGGCTGCCAGCAAATCAAACTTCATCAGGATACGCTGCCGTGTAAGTGATCCTGAAACTTTCTTTGTACCAAAAGAAAGTCTACTATCATTACCTTTATTTTGATTAATAACATTTGTATCCTGAGCATCCCAAACTATAGTATTATCAGCACATGGCTCAACTTGTATTGAAATTGGGATATCAATGCGTGTTTTCTCAACAATAACATCAACAGGCTCTGCTGATGTATTTGTGGCATACTGTGTATTCCAAATACTTTTACCAAGTGCGCCACCATCTTCAAATTCCCATTTTGCCTGGGCCACCACTTCATGATAATATGTACCACCAACAACCTGACTGCCATCGCTGGCATCCCCATACCATGTTGTTGCCAATCCAGGTGCAGAATCCAACGTCAAACCATCTGTCAGTGTTTTTATTACATTACCATTGGCGTCTACAATACGTTCATAAATAATAGAGTTGGTCAACAGCCCCCAGTCTACCTGAGTTCCGCTTCCATTATAGTTAGTTACATCTGAAATGCCAGTTACATCTACACCCTGAACATTTATCTGAAATCCATTAGTGCCGGATATCTGCTCTACAATATAGATATATGGCAGACTTTCAGGATATGGTATACACATACTATTGGGGAAATCATAAGCTACTGGGTCCCCATATTCATCCATACCCTGATCACCTTGTATACAGAGATAGGTATCTGGCCAATGAATTTTTTGAACAAAACCCGTATAATGTTGAAGTACATATATTTCAGAATCAAATATTTGAATATCGACAATAGCTTCATTGTCATACACCGGCACTTCATACCAGGTGCCATCTGTCCCCATATTAACCAACCGTCCATTCCCGGCATCACCAACAGAAAGCCATGTTACTCCATTAGCATCATGGTCAAACACCTTAATAGCCGTTGGGTAACTGAATTGATTAATACCACTGCCTTCTGTACCTATTGTGCGTAACAGATTACCACTAAAATCCAACTCCACAATACGGTGATTACCGGTATCCGTAATCCAAAGCCGGTCATCAGCAGGATTACTAGTACGGTTCGAATCAATTGCAACTGCATATGGATTCATAAGATTACAATAGATATTTTGCACAAACGTGAGAGAGTCCAGTACAAAATCATAGTGTAATTTCACAATACGGCTTGTTGAAGAGTCTGCGTCAACTACAAAGACATTGCCATGTTGATCGGCTGCAATTCCTGCTGGCATTAAAAATTGGCCATCACCATCCCCGGGACCACCATATTCACCAGACCATTCTACCAGACCTCCGGTCAAATCAGTATGAAATATACATTGCTCATTAATATCGGTGGCAAATGCAATAAGATAATAACCCCCTTGCGGTATGGGTTTGTAGACAATTGACTTCATTGCCAATCCAGAAGAAAATGGGGTATAAATTCCAGAAGAATCAAAATCGGCATCAGATACACTACTATAATGTTTCAGTATCCGCTCTGAAACTTGAGCAAAACCATGACCAACGTATCCCAGTATAATAATCACCATTACTATATATTTATAAATTTTCATTGCAGCCTCATGTATTATTATCAATTATGAGCACCAAATCAACAGCCTAGTGTTTTTTACGGTCACGGGCGATAAATTTATTTTTCCGTTCTTCCATAAAAGCAAACAATTGATCATATTCAGATACTTTCCAACGGCCATGTTCTTTAATAAGTACCAGCCGTTCCTTGCCTTTTTTTGGTTTTTTCTCGAATCTTTTATTACGGACATCATCATCAGGTTGGTCCTTGGCAAAATATAAATCACACACAACAACGGCTTGGCTGGGCTTGCCATGCTTATTTCCGTTTTTTATATGAATACTGGAAATATCAATTTCAAAATCCCAATGTGCACTTAACCAGTTATTTTGAGGAGAACGTCGTTTTGAATAAGTATCCCTCAATTCAAAATTAAATTCAGATACATTCGCTCTGAAACTTTCTTTCACTTGCTGTTTGCCGCTTTTCCGTCCACTAGTTTCTTTCACATCATTTGTCAGCATTTTAGAAAATAATATCTCATCATTCCGTTTTATACCTAATTTGAATTGATGGATAGCACTTCTGATTAACTGCTCATCACTTTGTTTTATCTTACGGATTCCCGGCGGAGAAGTATTCCTTGTTGCAAGATCACCTGTACCAATATCTTGAGTAAAAACGGAAGGAGTTGCTAATAGCGATAAAGCTATAAAGGCAAAACTTATATTCAAAACAACGTTATATATCTTCATTATTTCACCTGCAATTCGAGTTTGGGCATGGCTACTTCAATTAAATAATTTCTCAAGTTTACATTTTGTGTTTTTTTACTTAAAGAATCCAAATATACTTTTGCTCCCGCCATATTCTTTTCTGTCGTATATGCCTCTATTATATCATATACCAAATAGTTGATATTTGTTATATGTGGTTTTTCTTCTAATAATTTCTTGCTGTATTTCATAAACTTCTTCATATCTGGATTCATCATCGCTGAAATACGCAATATTCGATTGCAACTTTTCATTGAAAAATGGCTATCCGGATACAATCCTAAAAGAACCTCATAAGTTTGGACTGCCTCAACCCACTTATCTTTATTCTCTAATGTCCTAGCTTGTTTGTAAACTTCAAATGCCCGCAAATCTTCACTAATATTTTTTTTAATTGTAAAACGAGCTATATTTGATTTAACAGCCAATTGATTATTTAATCTTCTTTCATAATATACCTCATATACACCGGTAGCTAATACAACCATTTCGGCATCTCCTACCTGCCTTATCATGCTATAGTTATCCAATAAGTTTCCCACACATACTTCTTCACCACCAGGTATCAATGGACTTGGTAAAGCGGAGAGCTTCAAACAACAGGAATATTGCCAATCCTTTGTGATATTTTTTACAGTCAAATGCGTCATGATCGGTCCTAAATCAATATTTGTGTCACTCTTGTTTTCAACTTCTATTATGACAGGTATTTGTTCGAATTCAGAATACACATTTTTTTCAATAATAATTCTAATTTGGATTTTATCAGTATAAATTACCTGTCCCAAAACAAATGATGGGATAATACAAATATAAATCCATAAAAATCCTAAAACTCCATTTCTCAGACCACACATAATATCTCCTTAATATTATTCCAACTTAAAAAACTTAATAATGATAACCATATTGCATCTTTTTAATGCATTCCAAACAAAAGAATGGAAATATACAATAATTATATTTATGTGTCCATGAAATCGAACCATACGGGGCCTTATAATTACCTCCAACCCCTTTCATTACACAGGTTGGTGTACTTCCATTATCAGCCCCGCTCCCATTATAATCTATTTCATCATCAATTACTTGTGCCAAGTTAGCCTTTAAATACGGTTGTCCAAATTGGTGCCCTAATTCATGAATTATTGTACCCGCAATATGAGATGATGATGTGCCAACTGCACAACCACACTTACGATGATTCAACTGACCTTCTGAATAAGTACCTGCCTCCCAATATTTATGGCGCTGCATTCCAACATAAGTTTTATTGTTAGCGGAATCATAAATATCATAAACACCTACTAAATAAGCTCCGTCATATAAATTATTAGGACCAGATTTCTTATTTAAATAGATAAGGCTTTCAAAATCTACTAACTTTAAGACCCCAGCCCTACCAGTAATCTCTGTGTCTTTGTCAAAACTCACATTATATCCGGCATCATTAAATGCTATATTGATAAAACTTTTTTTAGATACCGGATTGATATCATATCCGGTGATATAGTCATACTCAACAACAACATTTCTAAAGGAACTTGGAACTTCCTTGATCTCAACTGTCACTGGCAAGCTGCTGACTACTGTTTTATGATTACAACTCTGTCGAAGATAAGCAACAATCTGAACCTTCTTACCAACGTTCCATTGTGATAGCCAACCACCAAAATAAATTTCGACTGTAGCCATTCCAGCGATGCCTGCTGTTGGTATTTGCGAATAATGATTTAAAGTAGTCATATTACTTCGAACACCATCAAATGTAATCCAGACATCTACTGCCCGTTGTGAAAAAGTTCCCGTATGTACGGAATGTGGTACAAAAAACTTTACAGGAAAACAAGTTGTATTTGATTTGAAAATTGAATTACCAAATCGTATATCCGAAGTAAACTTACCACCACTACTAATAAAACATACAAAATTTGTTGAATAATGCAAGGGAATACTATATATCGTCTTACCTCCAGGTTTTGCTACAGCATTAGTATTTCCATTATATTTCACTTCAAAATTAATGTCCTTTTTATCAAGTGAATTGACATCAATTACAACTGCATTACCAGCAGCGTCTACTGCAGATCCATCCCATTGTGCTAATAGAGTTGAGTGACTACCATATGCAAATTGTGACGTATCAGCAACAATGATTTCTTTTGTGAATGCCAAAGAGCCATCTTCCATTGTCTTGGATATTGTAAGTGTAATACTACTTGAATCAGTTAAATTAGGATCTTCATATTCTACAAAATATTCTAAAGGAATATTAAGCTGATTACCTGTTTTATATCGTTCAATATCATTTAGTCCAATTACTTCAGGCAACTTATAATATGCATTATCCTCATTGAACTTGACATATGTATTATCTCCGGAGATGACTTCATATTGTTTGGTTTTTTCATACGCATACTTAACATTATCTCTGGTTACATTCCATACAAGCCTCACAATAATCCTTAATGTACCTTTCGTTATCAGGGAACCATCTTCAAAACGGCCATCCCAATGAAAAACCACATCATCTTCATTATAATTGCCAACCAGATTTTTCATTTCCAATGTTTCCGCCTTCTTTTCACCAGTTGCCTGATCAGTATGCTCAACAAAAATTTGCAGCTTTTTCATCCGGTTCCTGTCATAGGGCCTAACATTGTAACTATACTTAATATCTATCCCGTCATTGTAAACTTGATTTCTGTCTATGTTTGATGTACTTGGTTCGTGTAAGGTAACACTAGTCACCTTCTTTTGAATAATATCCGGATCAACTATAAGATCCGGAGCAACTTTAAGTTTTTTTGTTATACTTGTTGTCTTAGAATTTTTTAGTTTGCGTCCAGTATTAATATCAATATAACCGGCTTGAAATACTATAGAATATTTCTTATCCTCACTAAGTGGACTAACCCCTCCATGGCGCTGAAATTCGAATTGGCCATCCCACTTAAATTGCGCATACCAGTATTTATACCATGTACCATCATCCCCATGATATGTCCAAATGTACTGATAATTACCATCTGGAGGGCAATACCTTAAAGAAGGTGGAGCCTCAAATTCCTCATAATGTTGGGCCATAGGAAATATCCTCCCCCCCCACCAACCAAATGATATTTCTTGACACAAGTAGGCTCTAAAATAATATTTTGCAATGGTGGTCATATCTTCTTGTTCATTACTTAAATAAATTTTGCCACGATAATAAAGCCTATCACATGTGGCAATTATTAAGGAATCAGATGTATTTTTCAGCAAACCCATCTTACCACCATATTCTACTGTCCAATAATCAATACCCACTATTCTAATTCTACTTTTAACTTCTTTTGTATCAGAACTATATAAGATTCCATTCTGAAAAATACATAAGAATAAGAATATCGTTAAAACACCTATTTTTTTCATATATAAACATCCTTTAGTTACAATAAAGAACTGCATAAGTTAGAAATACAATTGAACTAACACCTTAGGTTTGGTTTCACGTGTAATATATTTACCTCTAGAAGCATCATACCAACCACCCCCCTGGAACAGTTCTATATCATAATAATTATAGTGACATTCAAGAGCTACACTGATCTTACTATTCAAAAACACTTCAATGCCTGCAAATAGATTTAAACCATCAGAAGACTTGACATAATTACCCTGATACTCATCTGGTAGTGGATCACCAGGAAGTGACCAAAACTCATCAGATACATAAGTTTTTTGATAAACATATCCCCCACCAACAATAAACCGGCCATATTGACTGTTAAAAAACCTTACTACTTGAAAAAGCACAGTCTTATTACGTTTATTAACTATTAACTCATTATATCTATACTTACCTGATAGCCACTCGGTTTTTCCTTTACTTTTATAATAACTATAACCCAGACGTACTGCATAATTATTTGTAAAATGAAATTTAACAAACAGTACTCCACCGTTTTCTGTGGAAAAAGAAAGGTCATCACTCATTTGATATAGCACAGCAAAACGTCCACCTTTTTCACTATGAGATGACGAATCCACCTTACCGTGCTCAGCCCGGGCCAATAATGGACAAAGTACAACTAATAATAAAAGAATATGTCTTACTGCTAATCCATGCATCTTGTTCCTCCCTTTTTTTTAAAATTAGAACTTTTTCATTAGTAACATTACAATCTCAATTATCACCATCATCTTGATACTTCTAAAATTGAATTTTCCATGTAATTGTAAAAAAAACAATGCAACTCGTAAGTCACGAAAACTATTAATGCTACTTCACTCACTACCAAATCCACAAACAACAAAAACTGACATGTTGAAATAGCATATGTCAGACTGCCAAGAAATAGTAAATAGCATACAATCATTCAACATCAATAATTGAACACAGAGTTACATAACACAATTTAATTGTGGAGAAATTGCAGAATTGAACGGGAGATAAATGACTCATAGAATGAAGAACTGTTTCCATTCTATGCCTGGCTAGTGCCTATAAATTCCAAAACTTAAAAATTAGTATAGGGAGACCATCTCCGTAAAAACATACAATATCCATCACACACACATTTTTTCAAGTAGAAATTAATAAATTATTTTTGCAAGATACTATATTGTTCTGTAAATGTCAATAGAAAAATAAAATAAATTATATTTTCGGGATTAATTATTGATAGAGATCCTGAAACAAGTTCAGGAAGACAAAGATTGTATAGCACTACATGTTAAATATCTCATGCCAGGTCATGCCCCCCTTATGTGCTCGGGCAGGGCTGGGTGGCTCCGTGTCTTTCGTGGGCAATGCTCTTGCTCTCCACCCCGGAGCGATCGATCAATTTGCAGTTCCTGCTGAGCCTTGAGGAGACTGCCGCAGTCGCCTAAAGAACAGGCTCCCTCGCAGAGACAGGAATTGACGGATGCAATAACTTATCGAGTGCTTTTCGTGGTAGAGATCCTGAAACAAGTTCAGGAAGACAAAAATTGCACATAGCACTACATGTTAAATATCTTGTGGCAGGTCATGCTGCTTTTTTCGCACAAAGCTCACAGAGAACACAAAGAAGAACAAAAGAAGGAACCACTAAAAAGAAAGAATATACAAAAAAAGAATTAATGCTAATGCATGAACATATCAACATATTAATATTATTTATACCCTCTTGTTTTTCCCTTTGTGAGCTT
>JAGLOF010000009.1 GCA_023139105.1 bacterium | reverse complement strand
GTGTATGCATCTTTAGGATTATCGTGAGTGCCCTGAGCAATAAAAAGCTTTACATCCTGGGCTGCAATGATATCCTCAGCGTGAACAATGGAACCGGGTTGATCTATTTCAGGCATGCTGCCGCTAATGGCGAGTATGCCGTTGATTTCTGATGGGTAGAGCAGTCCTGTCATATAGGCCAATGAGGCGCCTTGTGAAAATCCCAAAATGTATGTTTCAGTGATGGAGTATAGTTCCTTTAACCCACGGATAACGCTCATAAGCTTTTGAACCGACAGTGTGTCGTACTGCTCCCAAAGCGTTCTGTCTTCAGTGAAGTAGAACCAGGAAAAACCGCCGTTTTCTACTTGATAGGCCCCCTGTGGTATGGCTAGGATGAGTCCTTGGTCAGCATAACTGGAAAAGGCCTTTACATACGCGTCCGCTGTATCGCCATTCCCGTGTAAGGCAATGAGTAAGGGGACCTGTTGTGTTGATTTATAGTGTTTTGGGAATTTGGCAATTGTGTAAAGTGGGGTCACGTAGTATTTCGTTTTTTCCCATGGGTCAGAATTGTCGTTCTCTAAATCCATCAATGAACATGAAGAAAAGAGTGCAATGAGAAGTAGCGAGCTGATTTGAAGTTTGAACATGGCCTGTCCTCTGGTTAAATGTAAATAATGAATTTTGTTTTCGGCATTTCGAGTATTTCAATCAATATGAAATCAATATGTTCATTTTCGAGTTCTATAGCAAGTATTTTAATGTCGATTATGCATTGTTTTAGGGACGATACATTTAATGCTCGTATCGATCCTGTGGAGGTTTGCAGTATGATGAATAGAGATGTTATTTGGGAGGACATGTAAAGGATGTATTAATAGTATTGTACATAGCCGTCTTTTCAGCTGCTTCAACCGAATGACTTCTGGCATATTCACTGTAAAGATTATTAACAGGCTCTTTTTTCAATTCTTTCTAATATCCACACCTTGATAATAGACTGACGGGGGATACCAAGACGTTTTGCCTTTTTATCAAGGATTTTTGGTCTTCTACGGAGGACTATAGTAGTAGCGTGTGGAGCTGGCATCGGTTAATGTTTGTATGAATGCAGCTAAATCATTGATTATTTTTAAACTCCACCTCATATAGCATACCTCAATTTTTTTGACTGGAATTTTTTATTAATTTATGAGCTTGAAAAAATATGTATTCCTGGTTAATCTGCATAATGCTTACCATGCCCCTCATAGCAATACTTAACTGGATGTTTTTGTAATGAATTTGTGTACAGAAAAGATTTGGGTTTTATCTGAAAAAAGTATACTCTATAGCATGATAACAATTGGAATTGCATCAAAAATTTAAACCCCGGGTGTTGCCCCATCTTTTCGGGGCATCCCCGGGTGTTTTTTAAAGTAGTACAAGAGTCAAACACCCGGGGTTTTAGGCTTTTTATGACAAAGGAATGTCATCATGCCTAAACGCAAAGTTCCCTTAATCAATGATCATTTTTATCATGTTTATAATCGGGTAGAGAAAGGTCGAAAACTGTTTTACAATGACGAACACTATCTCTTTTTTCTCAAACTCTGGCTTGACGTAGATTTCAAATCAAGTTGCAAAATTCTTGCATATTGCCTGATGCCAACTCATTTTCATTATTTGTTGCAAGTCCTCGATTCAGACCTTTTTTCAAAGAAAATGAGTTACTTTTTTAATCGCTATTGCAAATCCCTGAATACGCAAACAAATCAAACGGGCAACATTTTTCCGAATCGGTTTAAAGCAAAAATAATTACTGATGAAAAGTACCTGACAGGTTTGTGTGGATACATTCATATGAATCCAGTCAGAACAGAAATGGTTAGCGCGCCTGAGCAATGGCCTTACTCAAACTATTTAAGTTGTATTGGCAGAGGTGAGGATAAAATATGTGATTAAGGTCTCTTTAAAGAGATGATATTGGGATATTCAGATTATTAGGAATTTATTAGAACCAGATACAGTGATGATGATGTGGAACAATATCTGTATTAAAAATTTCAAGATACAAAATCCCGGGTGTTGCCCCATTTTCTCAGGCACCTTATCGGGTGTTTTGTTGGGGGGTAGTGGATGGGGACATGAGTGAAAAGACTCTTGTTTATAGCTGGATAATAAATTAACAAGTAAGGTCTTTCTTTCCCATCAATAATCCTGAAACACTTATGTCTTCATCAAGTTCATCCCAGTGAATTCCAGTACCGTTACCGCTTAGAATATATTTTTTACGCTGAGTCGGATTAGCGTTAAGGAGTCTGGGGAAATACTCTAGGGGGATGGATAATTGCCTCCCGTCTGAAAGGTTTACCCACATGTTGAATTTATCAAACCATATTTTAGTCGCAGAAGCTTCAATAGTTAAAGTATTCATACCTTCCGATCGCCCCTGACATGTGTCGGGGGCGTTTAAGGGGAGGGATATGTATCCCGCCGGGTGTGGTGGCTGGGGAAGATAGAAGCCTACAGGTGGATTTAAAAGGATAAATACAAACGTGATCCGTGACATGTTCCTGCCTGCCCCGATATTTCGGGGATTCTCTAGCAAAAAATACACTCAAGCGGAACCGTGAAAGAATGACTTGCTTTTTACACAGTTAATATATACTTTTGCTAAGTAGCTGTAACGCTTTGCAATTGGAAAGGAAGGATCATGCCAACTGCAACATTAAGAGAAATTACAGAATAGATCGGCATCAAGCCATATGACATCGCTTATTATAATGAATGATCTATCTGCTCTTTTTATAGACACTTTCTACGGATTAGGCGAATAAAAATAGGACAAACATATGCCTGAAATAAGTCGTTTTCTTGGAATAGTGATTCGCATGTATATTCGTGAGCACTATCCAGCACATTTTCATGCGGAATATGGAGAATATGAAATAACCGTAGATATTGAAACAGGCGTTGTGACCGGGAAATTTCCAAGAAGAGCATTGAATGCCGTTCTTGATTGGTATGTATTACATCAAGAGGAACTCATGACTAATTGGGAGGCTGCAATGAACAGGAAACCATTATCAAAAATTGAACCATTGGAGTAGCTAATATGTTTACACACGTTGAACAAGCAAAATACATAAATGATTACAAGGTATGGCTATCTTTCAACGACGGCGCAGAAGGCGAAATAGATTTGTCTTCTGAATTATATGGAGAAATATTTGAACCACTAAAAGATATTTCATTTTTTAAGTCTTTTACGTTAGAAGGCCATACATTGTCATGGAGTAATGGTGCTGATTTTGCTCCTGAGTTTTTACGTGAGCATATCGCCTAACAAAAAAAATGCTCGTGCCACGATAAATCCAGATCGCCTCTGACATGTGTCGGAGGCGTTTAATATTCAGTTATCTTAGTCTACTTTATTAAAAAAATTGACATCTTCTTGATTTATGTGTATACTGCATACACATAAAGGAGGCGTATAATGCGTACAAATGTTGTAATTGACGATAATTTAATGGAGCAAGCTTTGAAATCCGGCGATTATCGTACAAAGAAAGCGGCAATAGAAAATGGATTAAAATTATTAGTTCAGATCAATAGCCAGCAAAAACTACGAAAGTTGAAGGGCATAATACACTGGGAAGGCGATTTGGACGCGATGCGAAGGGATTAAAATGATCTTAGTAGACACTTCAGCATGGATTGAATATTTTCGAAATGGTAATTCTACTATTGTAAGAAGCGTAGATACATGTCTTGACCGTAACTTGATAATAATAGGTGATTTAATCTATTGTGAAATAATGCAAGGCATAAAAATTAAACGTGAGAGGGAAAAAGTTTCTTCACTTCTGCTGTCATTACCTCAATATGAGATGGTAGGATTTCATATCGCACAAAAGTCTGCTATGAATTACAGGAATCTGCGATCTAAAGGTGTGACAGTACGAAAAACAATCGATGTTATAATTGGAACATTTTGTGTTGAAAACAACTTGAAACTGGTTCACTTCGATAGAGATTTCGATTTCATGGCTTCTCATATAGGACTGGAAATTTATAATCTATAACAAGCCGATGCTTCCCAATCAGATTTGTATAGTCGGGTTGAGGTATTACGGTTTATTGAGAGTCATAAAATAATGGGGCAGGGAGCTGGATATGTTGACATCTCACTTATAGCCTCAGCTTTGATTTCGAATCTATCTTTATGGACATTTAATAAGAAATTGCAGAAGTTGGCTGATAAGTTCAATGTTTGTTTCTAAATCTTTAGCTTTCATGAAATTCAAAGTCCATGGTCTAAATTGTTATTGACTTTCCGCTGATTTATCTGTATTTTTACTAAAATTGTCCATTCTAATTCATTATTATTACGTAGATTACCTATGAATCTTGCTCCTATAAAAACACGAGTTATTGTCAATCCTGATTCTAATCCAAGATATTTAAAAAAACATCTGAGGCACTCTTTAAAGGTCTTAAAAGATAATGGATTTGAATTGTCAGTTATCTTTACCAAAGGGCCGGGTGAAGTTTTACCTTTGGCTCAATCTGCTGCCAAGCACGGATATGAGTGTGTTATAGCCGTTGGAGGTGACGGAACGGCAAATGAATGTATTAATGGCATTATAGGGCAAAATGTTACCTTGGGACTCCTGCCTATCGGTGGAAGCAATGTGCTGGCCAGGGAATTAAAATATCCAATGGATTTAGTTGAGGCTGCAAGAGTAATATCAAGACGTAACAAACGCTGTATCGATCTTGGACGTATTAATGGTCGCTATTTTTCAATGATGGCCAGTTGCGGATATGATGCTTATGCAATTTCCCGTACAGATCTACGGATAAAAAAGATAATAAGAAGATGGGCGTATCTTATTGCCGGTTTAAAAGATTTTGCAGGATACAAACCAACTACCGTATATCTCTCTTTGGATAATGGTCGTGTTGTGGAACAAGGTACATTTGTCGCACTCAGCAATACACATTTCTATGGCGGCACTCATCAAATGTCGCCTTTCGCGGAAATTGATGATGGCATGCTTGATCTTGTAATCTATCAGGGTAAGTCTCAGATGGGATTGGTCCATTTTGTTTTCCGTATGATATGGCGGCAACATATTAATATGCGCAGAGTAAAATATTATAGAGTCAAGCATGTAAAAATGTGGTCAGATACGACCACGCTTGTACAGGTAGACGGTGATCCTCTTGGCGAGCTACCCATGGAAGCTGAAGTATGCCCCGGTGTACTTGATGTATTTTGCTAACCGCATTATGTTTTTAATTAATCGGAATCCGGAACTATTGTATTATATATCCGATAGTTGGAAATAATACATTCCAAACGATTTCTTATTTTATAGCACTTTTAGCCATTCAAATGTGAAACCAATATCCACTCAATTCATTTAAGGTGAATGGAAATGAGAGAAATTATCCGCCAATCAATTATTGCAGGAAGTTGGTATCCCGGAGATAAGGATAGTCTGACAGAAATAATTGAGAAATATCTTATGGCTGCCCAAATTGACCGGATTGATCAACCAATCTTTGGATTAATTGTTCCTCATGCAGGATATGTCTATTCAGGGCAAACAGCAGCTTATGCTTACAAACTCCTTGCCGGGCAGGATATCAGCCGAGTTATCATTCTATCTCCAATGCATCATTTTGCCGCAGGAAATTTTTTTACTCCAAGAGCGACACACTTTGAGACTCCTCTGGGGAAGGTTGAAATTGATACTGAAGCTCTGGAACTACTGTCCTCACATATCCCTCTTAATTATCTTGATAAGGATAGTGAGCATTCACTGGAGATACAACTACCGTTTTTGCAGCATGTATTAAAAGATTTTAAAGTTTTACCGTTAATGTTAGGCCTGGGGAATGTTAATGGCGTAGACTCTCTTGTATCTGCATTGAGCGTATTGGACAAATATCGCCAAGGGCTTTGTATTGCCAGTAGTGATTTACATCATAAATCCGATTACTATGATGTTGTAAAACAGGATAATGAAGTGATTGAACTGATCAAAACCGGTTCTATCAATTCAATCCGGGACAGACTCAGTTATGTTGATTGTACTGTATGTGGCAGAGTGCCAATTGTTACAATGATGCGACTTGCACAGCTTTGGGAGCATTACACAGTTGAAGTGCTGCACAATGAAAATTCGGGGGATATCACTGGAGAAAAAATGCCGGGGCAGTATACAGTAGGTTATATGTCTGCGGCAATTTACTAAGAAGAGGCACTTCAAATGAATGTCATCTTAATATTTATAAAACAAGTACTGACTGAATCTGTTAGTCTATGGACTGCCATGGCACCATATATTTTATTGGGGCTTGGTATGGCAGGAATACTAAATGGCTTCCTGGGATCATCTTTTATAACAAAACATCTTGGAGGCCATGGAATAGGCGCGGTATTACGCGCATCTGTTTTTGGTGTGCCATTGCCCGTATGTTCATGCGGTGTAATACCTCTTGCAGCATCTCTTAATAGACAGGGAGCCGGCAAGGGAGCAACTCTCAGCTTTCTTATCTCCACTCCTACTTCAGGTATAGATTCTATTTTAGCCACTTATGCATTAATGGGGCCATTATTTGCATTATTTCGTCCTTTTGCGGCACTGGCGGGTGGTATTCTTGTGGGTGGCTTGTATGTTTTGATTCATAAAAAAGAGAATGAACACACTATACCCGTTATTAGCTCAGACACTCACGAAAAACGAAATATTTTTGCAATGCTTAGGTATGGTTTTATCGATCTTACGGCTGATATTGGAACATGGCTTATAATTGGTGTCACTATTGGTGCACTGCTCACAGTACTGATTCCACAGGAATTAATGCTGAAGTTTCTGCCTACACCATCTCTGCATTATCTTGTTATGCTTGTACTGGGCATTCCGCTTTATGTATGTGCAACGGGTTCTATCCCTATTGCTGCTGCATTAATTGCTAAAGGTTTTTCACCGGGTTCAGCCCTGGTTTTCCTTATAGCAGGCCCGGCCACCAATGCTGTTACATTGTCATTTGTTCGATCCAAACTCGGTAAAATGGCGTTTATTATCTATCTTAGCAGTATTGGCTTTATAGCATTGATGTCAGGATGGTTATTTGACAGAGTGTATGACAGCGATACTGTCATGGAGCATCTTCATCACCATGGCGAAGCAATTCCAGCCTGGATCTCCGTCTCTGCCGGCATAATACTATTTAGCTTAATACTGTTGAAATGGCTGCTACGGCCATCTATATCATCTTCAGAGATCAAACTTCATGATGAGACCTGGCATGTGGATGGTATGAACTGTAAACACTGTCAAACGACGGTAATACAAGTGCTTGAACCGATTAACGGTATCAAATCCCTACATTTTAAACTGGATAAAAATATTCTTGAAATAGATGGTTCCCCTGACTCAGCACAAATTGAAAAGGCATTAACAGAGGCTGGGTATGGGCCGGAACGTATAAGATAATATAAACAATATATTGAAAATATTAAACGACTCAAATCATATTTATCATAAGGAGACAATACATGGATATCAGTCAGTTTCAAGATGTTGTAGCTTTCGCAAGGAACGGTGAAGTGGAAGCTGTGAATTTTTATAAAGATTGTGCAAAGAGGACTATTCGACCTGCTATGAAAGAAGCTTTTCTTGAAATGGCAAATGAGGAACAACTCCATGTCCAGATGCTGGATAATTTTAAACCAAAGACCGTAGATCAGATAAAAGTGCGAATTATTCCTGATTTAAAAATCAGTGATTATTTGATAGATATGGAGTTTTCACCTGATATGAATTATCAAGATCTTCTTATTCTGGCAATGAAACGTGAAGAGGCAGCACATAATTTATACCTACATCTCGCTCATGAACAAGGTGATTCGGATGTAATTAAACTTTTTAATTTATTGGCTCAGGAAGAGGCACGACATAAAAATCGACTTGAGCGTGAATACGATGAGATTGTATTGAAAAATAATTAACATAATAAACAGTAACTTAAGCATCTAAAACAAGATTTTTGGGGTGTCCCAGTGTCCAAGACATGAGATCAGTGTTGAATGGGTAGATTATACACTACATAAATTAGACAGGATCACAGGATCAACAGGATAAAACAGAGATCTTTTATTTGTTCTTAAATCCAGTAGATCCTGTTAATCCTGTCAATAATTTTTTTTACCGTAGTTTGATACTGGAGCTTGGGACGTATTTGTTTTTTGTATATTGGAACTTGGGATTTTAATACTTACCGCTAGTTATTAAATGGAATACTAATTGTAACTGTAGTACCATGTTTTGTTGTACTTTTGATTGTCACTTTACCTTTATGGCTTTTGATAATTTTCTCGACAATTGTCAGTCCCAAACCCGTACCGCTTTGACTTTTGGAAAAGTATGGTTCAAATACTTTTTTAAGATACTTTTCCTGTATACCTACTCCCGTATCTTTAATTTGAATTATAAGTGAACCATTATTTCGAGTCCTGGTTTGGATTTTTATAGTACCGCCGTCAGGTAGAGCTGATATGCTGTTTTGAATTATATTTTTCAATGCACGTCTAATTTTATCAAAATCAGCATGTATCGGGGCAATATGTGTTAGAGACAAGATTATATCGATATTTTCAGGTTTACGTGGATTAATTTCTTGTTCTACTAAATCACAAATAAGTAAATTTATATCCAGCATAGAAAAATGCATTTCCTGGGGTTTGGAAAAATCCAGCATTTCTTTTAACATGTTCTCCATGCGTAAAATATTTGTAATTGATATATCCAGGCACTCTTGATTCTTTTTTGGTAGATTTAATCTTTTATTTAAGCTGGTTATACCAAGTTTAATAGAGGATAGGGGATTACGTAGTTCATGGATAATACTTGATGTAGCTTGCCCTATAGCCGCTAATTTTTCCATATGAAATTCTTTATGTTTTAAGTCCAGCAGTTCAGAAGTCTTTTTTTTCACCATGCTTTCAAGGTTGGCAGTATATTGATTTAATTTGTCTTCAGCTCTAAGGCGTTCACTTAGTTCATTCTGTAATTGTTCAGTCCTCTTGTCAACAATATACGAAAGATACTCCTGTCGTTTTCTCATTTGATGTATTCTGAAGTGATATATGAAAGCAAAAAAAGATATTAGAGAGAGTGCAACAATAAACTTAAACCATAGTGACTGCCAGAATGGTGGAGCAATAAATATTTTAATTGATCTACCTGTCTCATTCCAATTATGCTGACAGTCTGAGCCTTTAACATGGAATGTGTAATTGCCGGGTTTAAGTTTTGTAAAAGTAGCATGTCGTTGTGTTTTTATATTGTGCCATTCCGAATCAAGGCCTTCCATTTTGTAAGCATAATTATTTTTTTTCGGGATATTATAATCCAAAGCGGCAAATTCAAATGAAAAGATTGATGTTTGATAGTGTATCTTAAGTGTTTCAAGGTAATTAACATGCTTTTTCATTTCAATGTAGGGATTATTATTATCTCCGATGATGACTTTTTTATTGTTGATCAATAAATCTGTCAGAACAATTTGAGGCATCTGATCTCTCTGAATCAAAGTAGATGGGTAAAATGTTGTTATGCCATTAACTCCGCCAAAGCATAACAGACCTGATGCACATCTGTAATATGCCCCGACATTGAACTCATCATCCTGAATGCCGTCTAAATAAAAATAGTTTGTAAATTTTGAAGTAAAAGGATTAAATTCTGAAAGGCCTTTGTTTGTACTTATCCATAATTTCCCATCTTCTGCTTCAAGTATTCCATTCACCCAATCATTTGATAAGCCGTTTTTTTCATTATATGTCTGAATATCATCTGTTTTACTATCTAAACGGTTTAGACCGCCACCACGGGTACCAATCCACAGAACATCTGATTTATTGTAGTGAAGTGTTTTAATGAAGCTGTTTGACAGACTACCAGGCACGTTAGAATTAGATTTATACCATTTATAATGTAATGTTTCTTTGTTAAAATGGAAGAGGCCTTGTCCGCAGCCAAGCCAGAGGTGCGTACTATCATGATCTATGATTACAGAAATTGAGATAGAGTGATTGTTGGTTCCCAGTATTGGAAAATATTTTGCATATGATATGAAGTCTTTGGTTTCAGGATTGTATGAGAACAGACCATTCTGAGTACCAAGCCAAAGTAACCCAATACTATCTTTATGTATCACTCTAACTCTATTTTTATTAAATAACCAGCATTCATTACTATTTATAGGAATAATCGGAACATGTATCAGTTTTTCAGAAAATGAAGATAGTGTAAATAAACCGCTATTTGTTCCTATCCAAATACGATTATTATTGTCTTCAACTATAGCATAAATAGAAGGCGAAATATCTTTATTTTTGAAGTGATAATGAATAACTTTATTGTTTTTGGGATTTAGCCGATCAAGTCCATTGTCCGTACCTATCCATATTAACTTCCTTCTATCTTCATAAATTGTCCAGACATTGTTGTTGGCCAGCCTGGAATTCTTGTTCCCAAAGGCATTGTAGTTGTGAAACAGAGAGAAATTTATTGGCATTTTAGACATACCACCCCAACTGCCTACCCATATTACACCTGTTCTATCTTTAAAAATATGCCGAATTTTATTTGAACAAATACTTCTTGGAGCAGCCGGATTGGTTACAAATTGTGCAGTCTGGCGAGTCTCGGGATTGTATAGAATAATACCGTTACTATCTGTTCCGAGCCATAACCATGCTTTATTGTCCTCAGCAATAATGTTTATTCCAGTATCATTGTTATTCGGTAAAAATTGATTAATTGCCGAATGGTGCTCGAATGTATCAGTTTGCGGTAAATACTGACAGATTGATTTTTGTGTAGCTATCCATAGTCGGCGTTGTGAATCCAGGAATATATAATTTACCCAATTATCTGTAAGAGAATCATCAGATTCAGGGTCATGCAGATACTGGGTAGTGGTGCCTGATTCCGGATTATACTTAAAAAGTCCAAATTGATTTGTGCCGAGCCAGATATTTCCGTCAGGCCCAAACTTAAGCGACTGGATAATATTTATATTAGGTGTTTCGCTATCAAATGCTCTGGCTGTATGATTTGTAAATTGTATTTTCCGGGAATCGAGTTCAAATAGAAGGTTATTACTACTTAGCCATAGAGTGGAATCCCGCTTTATAATTGATTTTATTTTGTTTTGCTTAAAAGCTTTACCTAAATTGGAATAAGGGATTTCTATATATGTAAAATGATCATATTGTCGGTTGTAAATGTATAGTCCGGCCTCAGTACCAATCCATAATTGTTGATGCGAGTCTTCTAATATCGCCCATATTGTTCTGTTGCCACCTTTGGATTTTATGGCTGGAGGAATAAGTGTAGTAATTTTAGTGCCATCATATTTATTAAGCCCATCCAATGTGCCAATCCATATCATTCCTTCATTATCCTGATAAGTACACAGAATAGCATTATGAGATAGGCCGTTTTCAGATTTGATGTTGTTGAATTGAGGCATGGGGATTTGTGCATTTAAAGAATAAAAATGCATCAGACCCGTAGAAATTAATATCAGGTAGCGGATTATGTGCATGTTTTTCCCGGGAATAGATTAAACAGCAGATAAATTTATTTGTTATAATATCGTAAAAATATTGATCCGGATCAAGGCTTGATATCATCATATACATAAAATCGTATGGATATTTTGGATAAATTGAGATTTTTCTTTGATATAACGGGAACTCTCATTAAATTCCCACTGTATAAGTATGAAATAGAAAATAAAATTTAACATATGGTGAATGTCTTATGAAAAATGATCATATCTATCTGGATAACGCAGCAACAACAAGAACAGATCCTGACGTAGTTCAGGCAATGCTGCCTTATTTTACCGAAACATATGCTGTTGCCTCTTCACAGTTTAGTCACACACCTGGAATTATGTCAAAAGAAGGACTGGATCATTCCAGGCAGATAATAGCTGACAAGCTGAACGTTTCACCTACACAAATTGTGTTTACTTCCGGTGGAACTGAATCCAATAATTTAGCCATTAAAGGAACGTTTGCTGCTTTTAAGGGTCAGAAAAATCATATAATTTGTTCTAAAGTTGAGCATAATTCTGTTTTGCATACTTGTCAGTACCTTGAACGTAATGGTGCTCAAGTTACATATCTTGATGTTGACAAAGAGGGATTTATTGATCCTGTCCAATTAGAGAATGCCATTGTTGACAACACATTTTTGGTATCGATACAGCATGGTAATCAAGAAGTTGGTACTCTTCAAGACATAGAATTAATTTCTAAAATCTGTAATGATAAAGGTGTTGCTTTTCATACGGATGCGGCATTAACATTTACCAAACTGCCTTTGGATCTTGGTGAGATCAAAGTAGATCTTATGACTCTATCCGCTCATAAAATTCATGGGCCCAAAGGTGTTGGTGCGCTTTATATCAGAAAGGATACACCGATTGAGAAATTGGTTCACGGTGGTTATAGTGAATTTGATAAAAGGCCAGGCACAGAGAATGTGTCAGGTATTGTTGGTTTTGGCAAAGCCGTTGAAATTGCTTCAGAAGAACATGTTCAACATTTAAATAAACTGCAAAAGAGGCTTCTTGACGGTTTTGAGAAGAATATTAATGGTTTCAGAATTAACGGATCATTGGATATGTCAAAACGGATTCCTGGGAATTTGAATGTTAGTTTTGATTATATTGAAGGTGAATCTGTTGTTCTTCATATGGACATGAAAGGTGTTGCAATTATTACCGGATCTGCATGTTTTTCAAGATCTTTAGAACCCAGTTATGTTATGATGGGCATGGGATTCACTCATGAACGAGCCCATGGGTCAATAAGATTTACAATGAGTCGTTTTAATACGGAAGATGAGATGGATGAAGTAGTAAATTCAATTAAAGAAATTGTTGAAAATCTGCGGCGAATAAGTCCGCTTAAAAATTAGTGAGGAATATTATGTCACTGCCCTACACCAAGAAAGTTCTTGAACATTTCAAACATCCGCATAATGTTGGTAAAATAGAAGATGCCGATGCACAGGCTACAGAAGGAAGTCCTGCCTGTGGAGATATGGTGAAAATTTATCTCAAAGTTGATGCGGACTCCAAAGTGATTGATGATATTAAATTTGAATCTTATGGATGTGCCTCAAATATTGCAACAGGATCAATAATTACAGATCTTGCTCTTGGTAAAACTATTGAAGATGCTAAAAAACTGAATTGGAAAGAAGCTGCCAATGCTCTGGGAGGATTGCCCGCTGTCAAGGTTCACTGTGCTGTTCTTGCTGTAGATGCCTTAAGAACAGCCATTACTAATTATGAACATAAACACGGCCTTGTACTGGAAAAAAAACCTACTACAGAAGCAGTTGTTATAAAACGTCTATCCCGTGTCATTAATCCCCTTGCAGGACTCGATGTAGTAAAGACCAAGTTAGTGCAAGAGGTCAAAATAGAATCAGGAAATATAACAGTATGGGTGGAAATGCCAACACATCACCAGTTCTCAAGTAATATAAAAGAGGAAATTATTGAAAGGCTAGAACCTCTTTGGGATGTTGAACATGTCGAAGTTATTTTCCGGGGAGATTGATAATGAGTAGGATTCAAGTTGATATTTTTATAGATGTATGTGGTGAAACATGCCCTATTCCTCTTATTGAGATGCGCAAAGCGGTTATGAAAGCTCAAAAAGGGCAAATAATTGAAATTAAAGGGACACATGAGGCATCAAGAAAAGAGATTCCCATGGCAGTAAATTCACTTGGATTGGAACTTCTGGATGATCTTGATGAAGGAAATAATACATGGCGCTTGCTTATTAAAAAGTGAGGACACATATGAAAAAGACAACAATAGTCCTTCATAGCGGGGACAGTGATAAATTGATGAGCGCGTTGATAATTGGTAATGGTGCTCTTGCAATGGGCGGAGAAGCCTCCATATATTTTACTTTTTGGGGATTAAATCGTCTAAAAAAGGGTATGCTTGCCAAAGGACCTTTATCAAAGATGAATCTCGTAGGTTTGGGTGCATGGGCAATGCGGATGCGAATGAAGCAGAAGAATGTGGCGTCTCCGGAACGTCTTTTGAATGATTTCAAAGTTCTTGGTGGGCGCATTTTAGCGTGTGAGATGACCATGGAGATAATGGGCATCAAAAAAGAGGATCTAAGAGAAGACCTTGTCGATGAATGGGGTGCTGTTGGTATGTATATTAATGATTCTCAGGATGCCGGGTTGACACTGTTTATATGATATGGGATTGAATGAAATTAAGCAGGATTTGTCACAGGGTCTTTAAAATGAGGCGGCACTTAATTTTTGTCTTCCTGAACTTGTTTCAGGAAGACAAAAAACAAATAACCTGTTGTGCACAATTGAATTATTACTCCGGCGATAAAATACCTTGCATAAATGTTAAGATTTCATGGCACAGCAATGTCAATTTTTTTTTGTTGGATTAACAATTTATAAATCCCTATATCTTATTCTCTCTTGTTCGTTTTGTTCGTTGCCAATCCCTATATCTTTATAAAAGATTTTTTTCTGTTTCTTTCGATTACTTAGTAGGCTACTACATATATTCTCTTAACAACTCTCTGAGTTGGAAATTGGAATTTACTCTTAAAAAATAGACGCTTATATTTTGTTGATTTAGAGTTTTAAGTTGATTTTTAACTCATAAACCCGTATATTTTGTCTATTATAAATGATTGATGACAAGCACTGTATGGCAGGAGGAATTCCCTGGTGAAAATAACACCTTTGGAGATTAAAAAGCAGTTTTTCAAATCTAAGGTAAGAGGATTTGATCAGGCTGAAGTTGAATCCTTCCTGGAAATGGTGGCGGATGAGTATGAAGCCGCAATGAATGAAAAACACAAACTTGCCGAAGAAGTGATTAAATTGAGGACTCAACTACGCGATTATCAACAAGTAGAGAGAACCTTACAGGATACCCTGATGAATGCACAGGAATCTGTTAGCCAATCTCGTGAAAATTCACGCAGGGAGGCGCAAATTCTTATAAGAGAGGCTGAATTAAAATCTGAACGTATTCTTGATGATGCCCGTGGCCGTCTGGATAAAATGAAAAACGAATTGATTGTTTTGCGTTCACAAAAGGAATCATTTGCAAAACGGCTCAAACATTTATTTGAATCACAACTTGAACTAATTAAAGTATTGGAAATGGACGATGTTCCATTAAAAATGGTTGAGTTAAATACACATTCACAGATCAAGCATGAAGCCGGCACTGCCGGTGCAATATTACATCATGGATTGACAACTAAAAAAGAAGAACGTACTTCTGAATCATAAACCTTTTTTCATGATCAAGGAGCGGACAAATGTTTAAAAAGATCCTTATTGGGGTAATCGGTTTGATTTTTATTGCCGGTTGTGCAAAATATCAAATTGTACCATATGCAGAAGTCGAAGAGAGTAACTATATTAAAGTAAAATTGCAAAACGGATATTGGGTGGAAGGTGATGTAATAAGAACCGAACCGCATCAACTTACTGTTGAAAATGCCGATTCAAAGACCGCGAATTTGCCTAAGGCTGAAATTACTACAATACAACGTAAGCCGCCGGTTAAAGATGATTTTGGTAATGGGATATCGGAAAAGGAAATTGCCAGGCATAAGTCAAATAATAATGCTATGATTTATGGCATTGGCGGTGGAGCTTTATCTGCAGGTGCCAGTTTCTTTATCGGATCTTTAATTTCAAAAGATATGGATACCAATGGAGGTGCTGTTCTGGGTGGCGTAACAACTCTTGGTTGCGGCATGGGGTCTTATTTCTTTCTTAGAGCCGGCAAACTCAAAGACCGTCATAATGCAATTGAAGAAATTAAGAATCAACGTGTATCAGCTGAATATAAAAGACGTAAACTTGGAGATCCTGATGATGTTTCCAATAAAAGAAAAGCTTTGGAAGATGAAAAAAAACGTCAACAGGAATTGAGGAAGGAACGTGAAAAATTATTAAAAGAGCTGAATAAAAAGAAATAATCGTTATTTACAATCCGATCCCTTTGTATGACGCTGAATATTTTTCGGCGCAGGATCGGATTTATTATCTTTAATTTAAAAAAAATTCCAGATTAAAGAGGGAAAGATGACAAAAAGAATTGGAATAATTGGAGGCAGTGGACTGTATCAAATTGATGGCCTCAATAAATTAGAACAAATTACTCTGGAAACTCCTTATGGAAAACCTTCTGATGTATTTACATTAAGTGAACTGGAAGGCAGGGAAGTCATCTTTCTCCCACGGCATGGATCCGGTCATAAACTTACGCCATCCGAGATTAATTACAGGGCAAATATTTGGGGTATGAAGGCTCTGGGTGTCGACAGGATTTTAAGTGTATCAGCTGTCGGCTCTTTTAAAAAAGAATTGAAACCAACTGATATGATCATAGTTGATCAATTTGTTGATAGAACACGTGGCCGTAAGAATACATTTTTTGAAGATGGTTTGGCTGCTCATGTTATGTTTGCTCATCCTGTATGTGAAAGACTGGGTAAAATTGTGGCGGAAGCGGCTTCTGTTTCCGGACTCGATGACAGGATTCATAAAGGCGGCACTTACTTATGTATGGAAGGTCCGGCATTTTCAACAAAAGCAGAGTCAATCTTATATAAATCATGGAATATGGACATTATCGGAATGACCAATATCACAGAAGCCAGACTGGCACGTGAAGCTGAGATTTGTTTTTGTACATTAGCAATGGTTACAGACTATGACTGTTGGATTGAAGGCGATTCAGAAGCTCTGGTGAACGTTGAAATGGTAATGGGTAATATTAAAAAAAATATTGAAAATGCAAGAAAAATAATCCGTCAAACGATATTGAGTTCATCCTCAATGAGTGCTGATTGCACATGTCAATCTGCATTGAAAAATGCCATTATTACTGATCCTGAATGTATTACGCAGGATATTAAAGATAGATTCAAATTATTAGCAGGAAAATACCTGTAGTTATTTATTAGAAAGATGAGGCAAGTCTTGGCGTATACACCGGTAAAAACTCCAATAAATTTCCCTATACTTGAAAATGAAATACTTGACTTCTGGAAAGAAAACAAGATTTTTGAGAAATCCGTTGATCAACGTCCTGCAGATAAACCTTTTGTTTTCTATGAAGGTCCACCTACAGCAAATGGACGTCCCGGTATCCATCATGTTATTTCCAGGACCATAAAGGATTTTGCATGCCGCTATCATACAATGAAGGGATTTCGTGTTGATAGAAAAGCCGGATGGGATACTCATGGCCTACCTGTGGAAATAGAAGTTGAAAAAGAATTGGGTTTTGCTCATAAAGATGAAATTGAAGTGTATGGTGTAGCAAAGTTTAATGAAAAATGCAGAGACTCTGTATTTAAATATCTTCAGGAATGGAATGATCTTACTTATCGTATGGGATATTGGGTTGATCTTGATGATGCATATATAACATATGAAAATAATTATATAGAAACTGTCTGGAACCTGATATCTCAAATGTGGAAAAAAGATTTGCTCTATCAGGGTTTCAAAATTTTACCTTATTGTGCAAGGTGTGAAACCGCTCTATCCAGTCATGAAACATCTCTTGGCTATAAAGAAGTAAAAGACAGGTCAATAATTGCCAAATTCCAACTGAAAGAAGGCCAGCATCGTTATATTCTTGCCTGGACTACTACACCATGGACATTACCGGGTAATGTTGCGCTTGCTATCGGTGAAAATATTGATTATGTCGAAGTTGAGCAGATAAACAAGAAGGGACAGCTGGAAGTTTTATATCTTGCTGAAGCGCGTTTGGAGGTTTTAAAGGGCGAATACAAGATAGTGCGCAAATTAAAAGGCACTGAAATGATAGATTGGGAATATTATCCGCTTTTTGATTTTGTCAATCTTCTTACAGAGGGCACCAGGGCATATTTTGTAGCCGCTGCAGATTTTGTAACTACTGAAGATGGTACCGGAGTTGTACACACGGCTGTTATGTATGGTGAAGATGATTATCGTTTCGGATTAAAGATAGGACTTCCAGCCATTCACACCGTGGATGAACAAGGATGTTTTAATGAAAATGTGTCCAAATGGCAAGGACAGCATGTAAAAGATGATGCTTTGGAAGAATCTATTATTCAAGAACTTTTTGATACGGGCCGCATGTACCGAGTAGATAAATATCTTCATAGTTATCCTCATTGCTGGCGTTGTGACTCACCGCTTCTGTATTATGCAAAAAAATCATGGTATCTCCGCACAACTGCTGTTAAAGATCAGATGATTGCCAATAATAAACAAATTGGCTGGTATCCCAAAGAAGTGGGAGTGGGCAGATTTGGCCAGTGGTTGGAAAATAATATTGATTGGGCTATATCGCGTGACCGTTATTGGGGAACGCCATTAAACGTATGGCTATGTGAAGGCTGTGATTACAGGATTGTTCCGGGCAGTGTAGAAGAATTACTTGAGCTATCCGGTCTTGAGGAAATTGCTGATCTTCACAAACCCTACATAGATGATATCAACTTCTCCTGCCCTGAATGCAGTGCTGCAATGAAGCGTACCCCTGAAGTATTGGATTGCTGGTTTGATTCAGGAGCCATGCCTTTTGCGCAATTCCACTATCCTTTTGCAAAGGATGGCCGTTTTGAATCACAATATCCTGCTGATTTTATCTCTGAGGGTGTAGATCAGACACGTGGATGGTTCTATTCTCTTTTAGCCATATCTACAATGATTAATGGCAAACTATCTTATAAAAACTGTATGTCCATTGAATTGATTCTGGATAAAAATGGTCAGAAGATGTCCAAATCCAAAGGGAATTCTGTAGATCCGAATATCATATTTGATAATCAGGGGGCAGATCCGCTGCGTTGGTATCTGTTCACAGTCTCTCCGCCATGGGTACCCACACGTTTTGATGAAGAGGGTGTAACAGAGGTACAGAGAAAATTTTTCGGAACTTTGGCAAATACTTATTCATTTTTTGTGATGTATGCAAATATCGATGGTTTTACCTATGAAAAACCAATACCTGTTGAAAATAGGCCGGAAATTGACAGGTGGCTCATATCTACACGGAATACACTGGTTAAAAATGTAGAAACATGGTTAGCACGTTATGATCTTACCAAGGCAGCACGAGCAATTCAGGAATTCGTTCTGGATGACTTGTCCAACTGGTATGTGAGGCGCAATCGCCGTCGTTTTTGGAAATCAGAACAAGGGGCTGAGAAAAATGCAGCTTATCAGACACTCTTTGAAACTTTGCTTACATTGGCAAAATTAATTGCACCCTTTGCCCCTTTCCTAGTTGAAGAGATTTATAGAAATTTGAATAATAATAGTCTGGAAGATTGTCCAAGTGTACACCTGGCTGAATATCCGTCAGTAGGTCAATCAGAATATAAGTATCAGGATGCCCAGCTTGAAGAACGGATGAAGCTTATAAGGCAGATAGTCACTTTATGCCATGCAGCACGTAATGAAGCTGCAATAAAAATACGCCAACCTCTTGCAAAAGCAATAATTGTTTTAAAGGATGAGAAGATTAGAGCATCTGTTAATATGCTTGCCGAGGTTATTAAAGAAGAAGTCAATGTTCATGATATTACATTTGTGGATTCAGCCGATGAGCTTTTAGTGCTTCATGCCAAACCGTTATTCCGGACTCTGGGTCCTAAGTTTGGTGGAAATGTAAATAAAATAGCCGAAATCATAAAAAGATTCACGCCTGAAGAGATTCAGATGTTGAAAGATGGTGAATCAATAAATCTGACAGTTGACGGTGACACTCACGGGCATGTAATTTTGGAGGATGTTGAGCTTATAGCCGTAGCCGTGCCAGGTCTGGTTGTGCAGGCAGAAAGGGAATTAACCATCGGTTTGGATAGCAAATTGACTGAAGATTTAATTAATGAAGGACTCTCACGAGAATTTGTAAACCGAGTCCAGAATATGCGTAAAGAAGCTGGCTTTGAAGTGATTGATCGTATTCATGTTTTTTATGAAGCAGATACTGAGCTAACTAAGGCCGTCCAGCAACAATTGGAGCATATTTCTACTGAAGTTTTAGCACAGTCTATCACTTCAAAATTACCACAGGATTTAGTAGGTCAGGAATGGAAAGTCGGTGATAAAACCGTCTCTATTGCTGTTAAAAAAGCTTAGTATCATCGGGGAAATTAATGAATAATCAAGAAAAAGAATTATTTAAAACTTTATTACTTCAACTACGTAAAGAGTTAACCGGACAAATGGAACAAATTGTAGAGACTGGCACTGAAACAACGGGAAAAGAAGCTGCTGGTGATCATTCCAGTTATTCTTTTCATATTGCTGATATGGGTTCAGACACCATGGAACGGGAAAAGAAATTTCTTGCTGTACAGAGAAGTGGAATGACGGTTCAAGAGATTGATGAAGCATTAGAAAGAATTGAAAACGAATTATTTGGTACATGTGAATTATGCGGGTGTAAAATACCAAAAGAAAGACTTGAATTTATTCCACATACAAAATATTGTATTAATTGTCAGTCTAAACAAGAAGATGATACACATACTCCTGAATGGACTGAGGAGGAAGGTGAATGGTAGCAATTGCCCTTTTATTCGGATCAGCACTGATTTTAGATCAAGTAACTAAAGCTATAGTCCGGCAATCCATGGTGCTTGGACAATCAATACCGCTTGTTGGTGATTTTTTAAGTTTTACATATGTAGAGAATCCCGGTATAGCTTTCGGAATCAGATTGGGGAACGGTACAATTTTTACAGTGCTGTCTCTTCTGGCCAGTCTTGGAATCTTGGTCTACCTGATTACTCATTGGGACGAACCCATGGGTATAAAATCAGGTTTGGCTCTTATTCTCGGTGGTGCTTTTGGAAATTTAATTGATCGTATATTATTTGGTAAAGTAGTCGATTTTATTGAGATGGGAATAGGGCAATATCGCTGGCCAGTATATAATATTGCAGATGCAGCAGTTGTTATTGGTATGGGTATATTGTTGATTACAGTATTCAGGCATGAACGTAGATTGAAGGAGAAGGAGTTAACTTCATCAAAGGAATGACAGAAGAGATAGTCCGACTTTTAATTCCTCCTCAAAAGAAACCACAACGTCTGGACATTTTTCTGACAAATCAATTGAAAGATGTGTCACGCAGTCAGGTTCAGCAATGGATCAAAGATGGTAACGCGACCATTAATGGCAATGAGTGTAAAGCCAAACATCTTGTCCAACCCGGGGAATGCATAGATATAACTATTCCCCGGCCTCCTCTTCTTGATATTATACCTGAACAGATTCCACTTGATATTGTCTATGAGGATGAGTTTCTGCTCATTGTCAATAAAATAGCAGGAATGGTTGTGCATCCGTCATTTGGCCATTACTCTGGCACACTTGTCCATGCTTTATTGGGATATTGCAATGATCTTTCAGATTTGAATGATACTACACGTCCCGGTATTGTTCATCGTATTGATAAAGATACATCCGGTTTATTGGTGGTGGCCAAGGATAATGTAACTCACCGTGGACTTGCAAGCCAATTTGCAGATAAGACTGCTTCAAGAATATATCATTCAATTGTCTGGGGACATTTTAAAAAATATAAAGGTACAATTGATACACATATAAGACGTGCCAGAAATGATAGGAAGAAATTTGTCACAGATTCCGAAGGTAAGCGTGCAATAACACACTACCAGGTTCTTGAAAAAATTACGCTTGCATCTCTATTGGAAATAAAACTTGAAACCGGACGGACTCACCAGATAAGAGTTCATATGACCAGCATTGGACATGCTGTATTTGGAGATCAAATATATGGCGGAGTTGGAAGTAAATTGGGTGGTTTGAATCAAAGAAATATGAAATTTGCCAGACAAGCTCTTGAAATTATGCCCAGACAGGCTCTGCATGCAAAAACTTTAGGCTTCATTCATCCGCATACTAAAGAATTTTTACAGTTTGATTCGGTATTACCTGAAGATATGACATTACTGTTAACATTTCTAAGAATTGAAGAAGAACGTAGAACTGCACTGTTATGCAAAATACAAGGTTGAGGAACGAATGAAAAAACTTGATGAAATTGTAGAATATTTAGATGAGCTCCTGGATATACATAGTATTAAAGATCGTAGCCAGAATGGATTGCAAGTTGAAAATAAAGGCAAGATTAATAAAATTGGCCTTGCCGTAGATGCGTGTGTAGCAACATTTGAGGCTGCAGCTGAACAGAAGATTGATTTTATTTTAGTACATCATGGTCTATTCTGGAATCAACCTGAAAACATTACCGGCCCTTTATATCAACGGCTTAAATATCTTATTGATCATGATATTGCAATCTATGCAGCACATTTACCATTGGATTTACACGCTGATCACGGTAATAATATTCAGATAGTCAAGTTGATGGAATGGAATGACGCGGGTGCATTTGGTGATTATAATGGCGTAGATATTGGCCGAGCATCAACTTTTTCAACTCCCCTTAATCGAGATAAAATTAAAGATGACCTGGCAAGAAAACTACAATGTGAACCGGTAATCTGGCCTTTTGGTAAAGAAAAGTGTCAGCGCATTGCAATTGTAAGCGGTGGCGGTTTGGGCCTTATGAAAGAAGCTGCCCAGGATGGTTTTGATATGTTGATAACGGGTGAACCTGCTCATTCTTCCTATTGGCCTGCCAAGGAATTAAATTTAAATCTGATTTTTTGTGGTCACTATGCAACTGAGACATTGGGTGTTAAAGCTGTTGGAGAAATGCTAAGAGAAAAGACAGGATTGGATGTTGTATTTCTGGATCTGCCTACAGGATACTAGGAGGGCCATCACTTTTACTGTCACTTTTTACTATTTCTTGCTGATGATTTAGAGGCTGCAATAAGCTCCCAGAGCATGGCACACAGATGACACGGATTACACGGATCAGAGCGGATCTACATAGATTTTTACTGAAATAAAAAAATGTGTCTCCCCGGTAATATTTTGGCCGGGGTCTATGCTTAGCAGTGACTATGTTTAATCCTGCTCAGTATATGACACACCGCATAAAACGGATGACAATGAAAATACCGGATTAATATGATTTTCGCACAAAGTTATTCTGATAAAAGTTAAGCTATTTTATCGTCGGAGCAATAATTTTTAAAAATCTACTGAAACGCCAATGTTGACAGAGAGATAATTGGTTGTAGAACGGTTAATATGATAGATAAAATTATTACCAACCTGCTCTATACCACCTTTTTTCAGGTATCTTGCCTCACCACCTTTAATATATCTAAAACCCAGATCGATATGTAGTGCAGATGGTCCCTCTAATTGTTCTGTGGCTTGCCAGACGCGTATATGTAAGCCGCCGCCAAGGCCATATGCGGAAGTAAAATCATCAAAGTTTTTGGAACTTGCTATTTCTTCATATTCATCAATATCATCTATACGGCTATCAGTAGTAAGGTAATTGAATCCCAATAGTGCATCTGCATATGGACGCACAACACCATGTGCAGGTTCAATTCGTAGAAATAAAAATGCATTAATCAATGCATTTGTAGTAGTTACATCTACAAAAACCGGTCCGGCTAGGGGTTCTGACCAGGTTTGTGTTCCATAGATGTTAAAACTTGCTGATACGCCAGCCAGGATTGGTGAGCGCGGAAAGCGGTATGCAAAGTATCCATTAAGTCCAAAACCGAGATTTTCGACATTATCATTAAATGCATCCTGGGGTGACATTACTGTAAATGATCCACCAGCCTGAAATATATTTTGAGCTATGCCGGTTGATATTGGCAGTATCAACAGAGCCAGTAGTAGTACTTTCTTTTTCATGATGAAATTCCTATCTTATATTAATGAATAAAACAAAGATAGTTCCAATTTTCCAGTAATGCAAAATAATTTTATTTTACATACAATAAATTGAAAGTGTATTCGTTTATTTAATCGAATGAAGAGAGATATTAATCAAAATGATGCAATCTGGGTAAGGTCATATCAAAAAGGAAGCGACAAAGCTTTCAATAAATTATATGATCGTTATGAACGCCCCCTTTTCAGTTATTTACTGAAGATGCTAAATAATAAGCAGATTGCCGAAGATGTATTTCAGCAGACCTGGATGAAAGTCATCAAAGCCCTGCCGGAATACAGGGAACAGCAGCGATTTGGCAGTTGGTTATTTGGAATAGCTCATCATGCTGCAATTGACCAAATTAGAAAAACGGGCAAGCAGCTGGTTGATGAATTTGCTTCGGAAACACTTGATGAAATTGATGCCGGGGCCGAGACTCCGGATACTATCCTTATAAAAGATGAAGATAGTGCCAGATTATACGAAGCGGTTGAACAGCTGCCAGTTGCACAACGCAGTGTTATTTTAATGCGTTTACATGGAGAGATATCATTCAAGGAGATTGCCGATATTGAAAAATGTTCAATTAATACTGTTTTGGGCCGTATGCATTATGCGATAGCCAATTTAAAAAAGGTATTAGTTACAGATACACAGAAGCGGAGTAGCTATGTTTTGTAAAGAATTTAATGAAAACGGTTGGCTTTATCTATCCGATGAACTGGATGGAGAGTCAGGAAAATATTTTGAAGAACATATACAACATTGCACAGCCTGTCAAGCACAATTAGCAGAAGCCCGGCAATGGAGTAATGTTATTGATAAACTGCCTTTGCACAGACCTTCCGGAACCATAAGGAAATCAATCCTGCGAGAAGCAAAAGCTTCATGTCCCCCAAAAGAGCATACTGGCTTTTTCAGGAAATGGCAGTATTCATTGTCCTTTGGACTCCCCGGGCTTGCTGCAGCAGCTTTGCTTTTGTTGATATTAATAAAACCATGGAATCATTCTGATACGCAAGTCGTTGATATTTTAATGTGGGATGATTCGGTTGCGATAGAGATGATCGACCTTTCCCTGGCAATAATTACCATGGAGAAAGATTATAATGAAAATTATGAAAACGATGATGTGGATTTTTTAGAAGAAACAACATTATCTGTTTTTCATGATGAACTCTCTGATCTAAGAACAGAACTTGAGAATTATAATTCAATGGCTGAATCCATATAAAGGAGCATTAATCATGTATAAAAAATTTATTACACTATTTTTTATGATAGTTATAACACTGACGCCCGTGTATGCGCAACGACAACGTCAACAGAGAAGGCCACAAAACACAGGACAAGAGAAAATACGGATTGCAAAAGATGCTGAAAAACGGGTACTGCAATTTCTTGAGGAATTACTGCCGGGTGCATCATCCTCTTTGCAAGAGTTGAAAAATAAACGTCCTGTAATATATCGTCGTCGTATTCAGAAATACTTTAAGGAATTGCAGCATATTGAGCGTGTAAAGGAAATAGATTCAGGGCGCTACCAGAATTTGCTCAAAGAGAAGAGGCTGGAACTGGAATCTAATTCTCTTGCTTTAAAATACAGGAATGCATCTGATGACAGCAACAGGACAGTTATAAAGAAAGAGTTGGAAGAGCTGCTCTATAAATTATTTGACTGCCGCCAGGAAAATAGAGATGAAGAGTTAAAATTGCTGGAAGAACGTGTAAATAAACTCAGAGAACGTAATCAAAAAAGATTACATGACAAACTTGAAATTGTGGATAAACGTTTAAAACAACTTCTTGGCGAAAAAGAGCAGTATGAGTGGTGAACGATGTTTATATGAATGTTAATCCTGTCTAATATGCCATGTTTTTAAGAGCATGGTCTATGAAGAAGATGAAAAAGAGCGAAAAAAACTAAACAAAAAATTCTGTTTTAATTATGAGACTTTTCCGGCAATTGTGTGGCATTGTAAATCCGCAGATAACGCAGATGAGCGCAGATGAGTTCAGCATGTTGGATATTCGGTCTGTTCAATTTCAATTAACATTTCCTCCGAAGAATTCAATGTCCTTAGGGCAGAGTGGCTCCGTCTGCTTGGTGCCCATTGCTTCAGCTCCTCTTTCATTTGAATAACCTGTAAGTTGTCAAGTTTTCATGTATTTTTAATTTATTTTTCAAATACATGCAATCTTGACTTTCTTTTTGTTTTTCACTACATTATTTCCACAGTAATTAATTAATTTTTATGAGGTTATTTTGGGTTGTTTGCAATTAACCCGCACCCTGATTGATATTCCATCTGTCACTGGTCATGAAGAAAGAATCGGTGATTTTTTAAAAGGATATTTATCGGCTGCAGGGTTTCACATAGTTAAAATTCCTGTTGATACAAACAGATTCAACATCTTTGCTTCTATCGGCAAACCAAATATTGTATATTCTACACACATGGATACAGTGCCACCATATTTTCCGGCCAGTGAAGACTCTGAAAATATCTATGGCCGTGGTGCCTGTGACGCCAAGGGAATAATGGCTTCACAGATTCAGGCCGCAATAGAGTTAAAACAGGAAGGTGAGAGTGATTTTGCACTGCTTTTTGTTGTTGGTGAAGAACGTGGTAGTGATGGTGCACTGGCCGCAAATCATGTAGCTAATTCCTGTCGTTTTCTTATTAATGGAGAACCGACAGATAACTATCTGGCAACCGGCACAAAAGGTGTATACAGAGGTAAAATCCTGACCACCGGAAAAGCGGCTCATGCAGCATATCCTGAAATGGGAAGTTCGGCAATTTTTAAGCTTATTGATATAATAGAAAAAATACGCAACATGGCCTGGCCATCAAATGCGCAATTGGGTGAGACTATATTTAATGTTGGCACCATAAAAGGTGGTGTTACCGCAAATGTAGTTCCGGATACAGCTGAAGCTGAAATTATGTTTAGAATTGTCGAATCCGTTAAGGACATGGATTCCAGGCTGGCTGAAATTCTTGAAGATAATGCCATATTTAATTCGGATTATACATGTGATCCCGTTCATCTTTTTACAGTTGATGGATTTATGCAAAAATCAGTTAGTTTTGCTACAGACATTACCTCACTAACTAAATGGGGGAGACCACTGTTGATCGGCCCCGGATCAATTTTGTATGCCCATTCTCCAGATGAAAGAATCCGTAAAAATCAAATTTTAGAGGCAGTCACTGCATATAAAACTCTTTATCATAAATTAAAAGTATTATAATGAATACTAGTCTACGTATAATGAAATTTGGCGGGTCTTCCATAAGAGACGCTGATGCGATACATAATGTTATTAAAATTATTAAATTTCAATCAACACAAATACCTATGGTACTGGTCTTTTCTGCCATAGGAAAAACTACTTCTCAATTATTACATGCCGGGCAATTGGCCGCCTCCGGAAATATGGATAATGCGCTTAAGGTTATTAAGACAATTTTCAACCATCATCTTGAAATTGCTAATGAACTTATTCCGGATGATGATAATTTAATAGCAGAACTTATTCGGAAACATTCTAAAATTGACAGCCTTCTGGAAGCATTTTCTCAGATAAATGATCTCTCATTGAAGAGTCAGGATAATCTTCTGGCATATGGCGAATTAATGTCAACTCAAATTATAAACAGATATTTTGAGAAGCGCGGACTTAAAACGATTCTTTTGGATGCTAGAGAGCTGTTTGTTACCAATATACAATATACAAGAGCCGAACCATATTGGGAACAGAGCTTTCAACGCATTAATAAGACTCTTCTGCCATTATTGAAGAATGGGCAATTACCTGTAATACAGGGATTTATTGGTGCTACTAAAACAGGTGAGACAACGACTTTTGGTTTTGAAGGATCAGATTATACCGCTTCATTGATTGGAGCTGCTATGAATGCTCTTGCCATAGATGTCTGGAAAGACGTTCCCGGTGTTATGACAACAGATCCTGAACTCTGCCCCGATGCAAATGTGATTTCCTCTTTATCTTACGAGGAAGCCGCTGCATTAACATTCCTTGGCGCAAAAGTTCTTCACTGTAAAACACTGGCACCTGCACAGCGAAATGGAATTCCCGTAAATGTAAGGCCATTAAATGAGCCTGAAAACAGAGGAACAACAATTACTTCCGGATGTAGTTCTGATAATGGCAGAGTAAAGAGTATCACATATAAACGCAATCCATTGACAATGCGGCTAACTAGCCACAGCAACATATTGCCACATCAATTATTTCATGAAGTCAGCAGCCTTTTTCATAATTTGCAGATTCAACCGATCCTTTTAACCTTGACTGAAAATCGGATAACTGCAATTTTGAATAATGAATTCCAATTGCAAGATCGTTTGCAAGATTTATCCGAATGGGGAGATTTGGAATTCAACCAACATACAGGTACGATATCACTGGTTGGAGAAGGTCTGTGCTCATTTGATACCTCCATGCAAAAAGCTATGAATTTATTAAAGGATTATAATATTTCATTTATCTCTTCGGGGGCGTCACCTATGCAGATCACCATAGGTGTTGATAAAGATGATGTTGATTCTGTTGTCAAAATATTGCATAGTCATTTTTTTGAACAGAATGGAGGCGTATTGTGAAAGTTGGGCTGATCGGATATGGTAAAATGGGTAAGATGATAGAGCTGCTGGCAGATGATTCTATTTCAATCGACGCTGTATTTGATGAAACACCTGCCTTTCTGCCAACTGAATCTGTAAGAAAAAAGCTCGTGGATGTTGATTGTGTGATTGATTTTTCCATTCCGGATGCAGCCATGCAGAATATACGGACAGCATGTGATCTTGGTGTCTCCATGGTCATGGGAACAACCGGTTGGATACAGCATTTATCCGAAGTCCAGCAAATGGTTGAGAGTGCTGGTATAGGTTTTGTCCATGCATCAAATTTTTCCATAGGTGTTAATCTTTTTTATAAGATCATTGATCATGCTGCAAAATTAGTCACGATATTTGAAGATTATGATCCCTTTTTATATGAAGCCCATCACAAATACAAACTGGATGCTCCCTCGGGTACAGCTCTTAATTTGAAAAAAATGGTTCAAGATCATTATCCTGGACAAGATGTTGATATTTGTTCCACACGTGCCGGATATATTCCCGGTACCCATGTAGTTGGATTTGATTCCAGTGCAGATACTATTGAATTGCGCCATACTGCCCGAAGTAGAGAAGGATTTGCAAAAGGTGCTATATTGGCAGCAAAATGGCTAAAAGGGAAAAAAGGCTGTTTTGATTTTGATGAAATTATTGAGAGCTTCTTGAGGAAATAGTTTTTTCCAGCATTTTAAAAACGAAAGGAAATTTTATGATAAAATCAAATAGTTTCAGAGGTGCAGGCACAGCATTGGTAACACCCTTTGATTCAAAAAATAATGTAGATGTAAATGCATTACAGCGGCTGGTTGATTTTCAGATTGATCAGGGTATAAATTTTTTAGTGCCATGTGGAACTACAGGTGAGAGTGCAACATTATCATTTGAAGAGCATATGGAGGTTATTGAAACCGTTGTGAAACAGACAAAAGGCCGTGTACCTGTAATTGGTGGTGCCGGTGGTTATAATACGGAAAAAGTGATTGAAATGGCTAAGGCTGTCGAAAAATTAGGTGTTGATGCCTTACTCTCCGTGACGCCTTATTACAATAAACCGACACAAGAGGGTTTGTATCAGCATTTTAAGGCAATTGCCAATGCTGTAGACACTTCAATTATTCTCTATAATGTACCTTCACGGACTCAATGTAATATGTTGCCGGATACAGTTGTTCGTCTGGCCGCAATTGAAAATATCATCGCCTTGAAGGCAGCTTCCGGAAATATAAGCCAGATTGGTGAAATGGCAGTTAAAAAAACTGATGATTTCATTCTACTTTCAGGTGATGATCCCAATACATTACCGATTATAGCTCTGGGCGGTTCAGGAGTTATCTCCGTGATCTCAAATCAGGTACCTGCAGATATTGTTAAATTAACCGCTCTTTGCCTGGATGGTCAGTTTGACCGGGCCATGGAGGTTCAAAAGCGTCTGTATAAACTAATGAAACTTAATTTTATCGAAGTTAATCCCATACCCGTTAAAGCTGGACTGGCAATGATGGGATTGATAGATGAGAATTATAGACTGCCTCTTAGTGTAATGAATGAGAGTAATAAAGCTCTGCTTGCCAATGAGTTGAAAAATTTAGGGCTTCTTTCATGATAGATCTCATAGCTTTGGAAAAAAATATTGAGAGATTTAGCAGTTCTCAATCTTTAGAAGATGAAAATAAAGATGAAATGTTAAAAATCTTCTCAGATTTCAAAACAGCATTAAATACAGGATTGATACGTGCGGCAAAACCGATAGATGATACATGGATTGTACATCATTGGGTAAAAAAAGGCATCTTGCTGGGTTTTCGCCTGGGCCATATTGTAGATCAGTCAATCGATGAAAGTTTTCGATTTTTCGATAAATCTACTTATCCGTTACGTAAAATGGGAGAGGGTGATGGCGTCAGAATTGTGCCAGGAGGTTCTTCTATACGGGACGGAAGTTATCTTGGAAAACAGATTACCTGTATGCCACCGATGTATATCAATGTAGGTGCATATGTAGATGATGGAACAATGATTGATTCTCATGCCCTTGTTGGTTCGTGTGCGCAGATTGGCAAACGCGTTCACTTATCTGCAGGTGCGCAAATAGGAGGTGTTCTTGAGCCAATTGGGGCCATGCCTGTAATAATTGAAGATGATGTGCTGGTTGGAGGAAATACTGGTATTTACGAAGGAACAATTGTTCGCAAGGCTGCAATAATTGGTGCAGGTGTAATCTTGACAGGTTCAACACCGGTATATGATCTTGTAAAAGAAACTCTCTATAGGCGTACATACGATCAGCCCCTTGAAATTCCTTCGGGAGCCGTAGTAATACCCGGATCACGACCAATTACAAGTGGCATGGGGCAAGAATGGGGCTTGTCTGTAGCGACACCAATAATTATCAAGTATAGAGATGATAAAACAGATACAGCTTCAGCACTGGAAAATTTACTTCGATCTGTATAATGGTGAGTATAGAATTTTTTTTACATCGAATATAGACCAGTAGAACACCGAATGTAGAATACCCGGGGAGTTCTTACTTCAATATTGGCTATTGGATATTGGCTATTTATTATTTATAAGGATCATTAAAAGATTCATCAGTTCATTGGTTATACAGTATTGCCCTCGGAGAATCACCGGAAAAGCACCACTGGCACCCTGGGGGCTAATTAAAAGAGTGTAAAACAATAATAGAATAAAGGCTCTGTTGAATCGTGTGGGTAAGTACTAAATTTTGCCACAGCTTATCACAGATACGTAGGGATATAAAATTTAAAATGAAAGAAGAGCAGGAGCATTGCCTACGAAAAAGAGCGAAAAAAACGAAAAAAGAGCACTCGCACAGATCACGAAGACCACGAAGCTACCCGGCCCTGCCTGAAGAGCAGGAGCATTGTCCACGAAATACACGGAGATACACGAAGCCGCCCTGCCCTGCCTGAA